>NZ_JAFCMC010000025.1:0-96960 GCF_018130085.1 Bradyrhizobium sp. AUGA SZCCT0169
ACGATGCAGGATGCGGACGGCGACACCTCGCCGGCGACGCTGACGATCACGATCGCTGGCGCGGACGACAGCGCCTCGGTGGTGACGGCAGAGGCGACGGGAGCGGACGCGACGGTGTTCGAGGCCGGGCTGGACCCGGACGGTTCGAGTGCGGCAACCGCGGCCGAGACGACGGGCGGCAGCTTCACGATCTCGGCGACGGACGGGGTCCAGGACATCGTGATCGGCGGCGTGACGTTCACGCTGGCGCAGATCCAGGCGTTCGGCACCACCAACGGGGTGGTGAACACCGGCGAGGGCGTCCTGACGCTGACGGGCTACGCCGGCGACAGCTTCGGCGGCACGGTGACCTACAGCTACACGCTGTCGGCGACGATCGACAATGACAGCAAGGTTCCGGGCATCAACGAGGCCGTCAACGGCGCCGGCTTCGACGACAGCGTCGCGCTGACGGTGCACGGCATCGGCGGCACCACGGCGGGTGACAATCTGGTGATCCATGTCGTCGACGACGTTCCCTTGGCGGCCAATGACGGGCCATCCGGAGTGACCGAGGACGGCGTGGGCCTGGTGTCCGGGAACGTGCTGGCGAACGACGCCTCGGGCGCGGACGCGCCGAAGAGCTTCGTGTCGTGGGCGGCGCTCGCCGACGCGACGGCGATTGCGGGCCTCAACACCTATGGCGTGCTGACGCAGAACAACGACGGCACCTGGAGCTATGCGCTGGACAACAGCCGTGCGGCGACGCAGGCACTGACCTCGGTGAGCAGCCTGAGCTACACGCTGCACTACACGATGCAGGATGCGGACGGCGACACCTCGCCGGCGACGCTGACGATCACGATCGCTGGCGCGGACGACAGCGCCTCGGTGGTGACGGCAGAGGCGACGGGAGCGGACGCGACGGTGTTCGAGGCCGGGCTGGACCCGGACGGTTCGAGTGCGGCAACCGCGGCCGAGACGACGGGCGGCAGCTTCACGATCTCGGCGACGGACGGGGTCCAGGACATCGTGATCGGCGGCGTGACGTTCACGCTGGCGCAGATCCAGGCGTTCGGCACCACCAACGGGGTGGTGAACACCGGCGAGGGCGTCCTGACGCTGACGGGCTACGCCGGCGACAGCTTCGGCGGCACGGTGACCTACAGCTACACGCTGTCGGCGACGATCGACAATGACAGCAAGGTTCCGGGCATCAACGAGGCCGTCAACGGCGCCGGCTTCGACGACAGCGTCGCGCTGACGGTGCACGGCATCGGCGGCACCACGGCGGGCGACAATCTGGTGATCCGTGTCGTCGACGACGTTCCGACGGCAGTTGCGGACACGGACAGCGTTACGGAAGACGGCCCGACCGTGGCGACTGGCAATGTGATTGCTGGCGGAACCGACGCCGGCGACAGCAACACGACGGACGGCAACGCGGACACAAAGGGGGCTGACGGTGCAACGGTGTTTGCCGTGAGCAGCGTCAATTTGGCGACTTCAGGGACAGTTGGTTCCTTGTTCGCGGGCCAATACGGTACGCTGACACTGAACGCAAACGGTACCTATACCTACACATTGAACAATGGTCTGGCAGCGGTTCAGAATCTCAACAACGGCCAGACACTCGAGGACAAGTTCAGCTATACAATCCGGGACGGTGACACCGATCAATCGACCGCCCAACTGACCATTACGATCAATGGTGTGAACGACAATGCCGCGCCCATAGTTGTCGACACCCACAACTGGATGCCGAGTGATCCTGCGCAACAGTCCCCGAACTATACCGATGGCTATCCGCTGCTGGTGAATGTGCCAACAGATCCGAACGGCGATCCTTTAGTCGTTACGGCCAGTGGCACTGTTCCAACGGGTCTGTTCTACTATGATGGATCATACCACGCCGTTACTGCTGGGATGACGCTGTTCGACACTGTCTCGGGCGTCAATCTGCTTGATAACCTGGTGTATCGTCCGACGGCGACGGTAACGGATACTGTGAACGTCGCACTGACATTGGACGTATATGACGGCACCGTACATGCAACGGAGACGGTCAACATCCATGAGGTTGCGCCTACAAGCACTCCCGGTCCAACGGGCAATATCGCCGGCGACGCAAATAATCCGCTGACGTCCGGAAACGACGCTGATGCTACATTCACTTTGTCAGCAGCCTTCGCGGCGGCTGTCGACAACGATCCTTCCGCTGGGTCAATTACTCTACGGACGGATTTCCAGCATCGACCTGGTTATTCGGTTCCCATTCAGGCCGGTGACCAGAACGGCAATGATCTGGAGGCTCAGGTCGACGTCTATATTTATGTAGATGGGATCAAGTTCCAGGCCATCTCTCATTTGGACGGAAACGCAAATACATGGTTGTTCGACGGGCAGCTCATGAAGGCCGTTGTTGATTTTGACAGCATCATCAACACGACCAACCCAGGCCAAACACTCGCCCAGTATATTGCGTTGAATCCAGTTACGGCGGGCGAGACCTGGACGATTCAGTATGATGACAACACGCCCGGCAATGAACAGGCGCGGCAGTTGACCTTCGCCCTGGAGGTGTTCGATCCCGGCAATCCGGCAATAACCGTCAGTGGAAACACCACCTTGTCTGACCTGATCTATGGAGGATCAGGAAGCGACACGCTTTCCGGTAACGGAGGAGATGACACGATCATTGGGCGCGGTGGCAACGATATCATCAACGGAGGAGCAGGCTCTGACACGCTCACCGGCGGTACAGGGGCTGATCACTTCCGCTATGGCGCACCGTCCGAAGGGCTGGATCACATTCTCGACTTCAGCACCGCGGAGGGCGATACGGTCGACATATTGCTGTCGGGCTTCACGGGAGCGGGGTTGGCGCTAGGCTCACCCACGGCGGCCCAGTTCGGCAGTGATGCGTCCAACAACTTCGGCGCGGCGGAACGCTTCCACTTCAATACGGCGACGCATACGCTGCTGTATGACGCGGATGGCAGTGGTGCAGGTTCGGCGGCGATCGCTCTCGCCGTGCTTGAGAACGGTCTTTCCGTCGATGCGGCTCACATCAAGATAGTCGCCTAGTAAATTTAGGGTTGCCCAACAAGAAGCCCGCCGGAGCAATCCGGCGGGCTTTTTCGTGGCGTTGACGAACAGATCATTATCACGCTTTCACATCAGCAGCGGTAGCGTGCCCAGTTGGAATGCACCGTAACTGACATTGTCGGTGCCGGTCCATTCTCCGAGGCTGCGATTGTCGGCCGCCGCAGGTGACGCTTCAGTCTCGCTCGTAAGCAGCGGACGCCTGGCATAGGGGGCGGCGAACAGATGCACGCCATGCTGATTAATGGCGAACAGAGGCGTAAAGCTCGAGGCGTCGGAATCTTCAATCAATCTGGAATGCCGGTTGTCCAGGATCAGCCAACGGCCGTCGAGACGAGCGGCCAGTACAGCATGATCCTGACGGACGGCGCGGTCGCGAACCAGCACGAGCTGGAGGTCGTTCTGCGAAAATCCCGCCGCGGTCAGTGCGACGTACTTGGCAATCGCATAATCCTCGCAATCGCCTCTCGCGGTCGCAAACGTCGCAAGTGGAGTGCTCCAGCGATCAGCTTCGCCATGCTGGGAGTAATCGCTGACATAGCGGACCGCCGCGTTGACGCCACGATTGGCCTCTTCAAGTTTGTCACGTCCGGACTTTGAACTGACCACGCCGATCAACCGCAGGAATTGAGCGGCATTGGCAGGGCAGTTTCCGGCTTCGCTACGGCATTGATCCAGGACAGCCTGTTCCTTTGCCATGGCGGCTTCGACGCCCCGCCACTTGCGCCAGAGCAGGCCGTCAGGCGCGCGGAACGTGAACAGCCCGAATGGCTCCAGGCCGACGGTCGGCACTTCCTTGACCGCGGGCGGAGCATCGGTCGCGGTATTCGAAGGAGGGAGCGAGGCGAGGCGAATGGCATCGGGTCCGCGGCCGCGCTGACGATCGAGCTTCGCCAGAACGGCGTTGATGCTGAAGAAGGTTGCGGGCGGCCGCGCCGACGACCGGTCGGAGCCGGCGATGAAATCGGTGCTCGTGTCGACAACTAACGGTTCATCCGATGAGAGTGAAGGGGAGGCTGCGCAAACGATGGCCGCAACAGTAAGCGCAGCGATCAATGCAGACGAGCGAAGCTTCCGCAAATTCAAGCGCGGTATCATGACGTCCCCTGTCCGGAACGTCAGTCAACGTCTTTGCGTCGATCTTCCGCCCCAATCTGTTATCGGGACGGAGCCTGCGCCCTCGCTTCTTATGCGAAGTTAAATACGGGCGGCGCTTGGAGGTAATGTCGAAAAGCCGGTCAATCACCGGTTTGCGCGATCGTTCAAAATTAAATAATCGAAGGCAACGATTCGTTAAGCAAAACGCCGTCGCTCAACGCTCGCGCAGGGCGTCGTCGCGTAACGTGCGTGCCGGCTTGAGCAGATAATCCAGAACCGATTTCTCGCCGGTGAGAACTTCGACCGTCGCTATCATGCCGGGAATGATCGGCAGGGAATTCTTGGCAGTTCCGAGATGGTTCTTTTCGGTGCGGACCATCACGCGGTAAAATGTTTCCTGACGCTCCGATTTCTCGGCCTTGTCATCGACGATGGTGTCAGCGCTTATGCGCTCAACCTTGCCTTTGAGCGAGCCATAAACGGAGGAATCATAGGCAGAAATCTTGACCACCGCGTCCTGGTTGGGACGAATGAAGGCAATATCCTGCGGCCGAATCCGGCCTTCAACCAGCAAGGAATCGTCCAGCGGAATGATATCCATCACGTTGGCGCCGGGTTGCACCACCGCGCCAAGCGTGGTGACGTTCAATTTGTTAACGATGCCGTGCACCGGAGCCTTGAGGTCGGTACGCCGCACGCGGTCCTGTGCCGATTTGATGTTCTCATCAAGGACGGCCAAATCGCCCTTTGACTTGGCGAGATCCTCGTCGGCTTGTGATCGAAATGAGGTAACTGCAAAGGCGATCTTCGATTGTGACTCGGCAAGCTGACCCCGCATTTCAGTTGCCTGACGGTCAAGCCGCAGCATTTCGATCTCGGGCACAACCTTCTGTTCGTATAACCGGCGGGTGAGGGTGAGTTCCCGATCGAGCAATTTGAGGGAGCCGCTCAGACGAGTCACCTGCTGATTCAACACATCAACATCTTGCGCCAGCTTTTGCGCGCGCATTCTGAAGACGCTTGCCTCCGTCGCGACGGCAGCTGGCACTACTTGATCAAGCTGATCAGGGAACGTGACTTCGCTTCGTCCTCGTGCTTCCGCTTCGAGGCGCGCCACGCGAGCAGCCATGGCCGCGCGCCGCTCTCTGATTTCGCCGAACTCCGACGCGAATTTGGTGTCGTCGATACGCATCAGGGATTGTCCCTGTTGTACGATCGCCCCTTCCTGCACCAGGATATCGCCTACGATACCACCTTCGAGAGTCTGGACCACCTGAGTCTGGCGCGAGGGCACGACCCGGCCATTGCCGCGCTTGACCTCATCCAGAACGGCAAAATGGGCCCAGACCAGAAAGGTCGTCAGCAAGGCGAGAAAGGTGAACAGGAGCATGCGTGACGTCCGCGGCGTGCGCAGAGCAGCCGCGGCGCGGACGTCGTTGGCAAAGGCAAAGTCAGATGGAGGCATTGGGCTTTTGCACCAGGGTTGCCCTTTGAGTGGGCTGCGGGTTGCCGTCGCCTGCAGGCGCCGTCGGCTGACCTTTGAGGATGGCCAAAACCTTGTCGCGTGGCCCATCCGCCACCAGGCGGCCGTTATCGAACAACAACAAACGATCAACCATTCCGAGAAGTGAGAGGCGGTGAGTGGAGATGATGATGGTCATCTGCTCTCCGCGCATTGCTTTCAATCGCTCCAGGAATTCGGCCTCGCTCCTGATATCGAAATGCGCCGTTGGCTCGTCCAGGAACAGAACGCGCGGTTTTCGGATCAGTACGCGCGCTAGTCCGATAGCCTGCTTTTGTCCACCAGACAGACTACGACCACCTTCCGAAATGGGCATATCGTAACCCATCGGATGGCCGGCGATGAAACTTTCCACCCCCGACAGTCGCGCTGCCGCGAGGACTTCTT
Source organism: Bradyrhizobium sp. AUGA SZCCT0169 (assembly GCF_018130085.1). Taxonomy (NCBI): domain Bacteria; kingdom Pseudomonadati; phylum Pseudomonadota; class Alphaproteobacteria; order Hyphomicrobiales; family Nitrobacteraceae; genus Bradyrhizobium; species Bradyrhizobium sp. AUGA SZCCT0169. Next base: position 6,092 of record NZ_JAFCMC010000025.1, read on the forward strand.
CATCGGTCGCCTCGGGCCTGCCCAATGCAATATTATCGCGCAGTTTTCCAAAGAACAGGTCGGTATCCTGCATCGCAAATCCGATGCCGGCGCGAAGATCCGACGGGTCATATTGACGGGAATCGACGCCGTCGACGAGAATTCGTCCCTCCTGAGCTTCATAGAAACCGAGCAAAAGGCGCCCGACTGTCGTTTTTCCCGATCCGACACGTCCAATAATGCCGATCCGTTCGCCGGCCTCGATCTTGAACGAGACTTTATCCAGCGCTTTGCCAGGGGCGTTTGGATAGGCGAAGGAGACGTTCTCGAAATTGATGCGACCTTCGCTGACTTTCCTGGCAACGTAGGCTCGCTGTGGAGACCGTTCGCGCTCCAGCGACATGATGCGGTCGATCGCCTTGAGCGCCGCGAAGGTTTGGGTCCCGCGCGTTATTACCGAGGCAATGCCGGCGATTGGGGCCAGGACGCGGCCGGCCAGCATATTAGCCGCGACGAGGGCGCCAACGGTCAGCTTGCCGTCGAGGATAAGAAAAACACCGACAACCACCAACAGAAGGCTGGTTATCTGCTGTGCAGCGTTTGCGCTCGTTAAGGTGAGCGATGCCCAGAAATGAACATCCTCGCCCGACCGTGCCGTGGCGGCGACCGACCGCTCCCAGGCTGTCTGCATCCGGGCTTCGGCACCGGTCGCGCGGACCGTTTCCAGGCCGGAAAGCGATTCGACGAGAACGCCGTGGCGCGCAGAGGATTCCGCCTGCAGTCGTTTCATTGCGCGGTCAAGCGGACGCTGCATCGTCAGGCCCAATGCGATCATGATCGGTAACATGATGAGCGGGATCCAGGCTAACGGTCCCGCGACGATGAACAGAACACCGATAAAGAGGAGTGCGAAAATCAAATCGGTTACAGATACCACGCTGCCCGAAGTGAAGAATTCGCGCACTGAGTCGAAGTCGCGGAGCTGATTGGCAACGATACCGACTGAGCCGGGACGTTGTGCCAGCTTGACGGCCATCACGTGTTCAAAAATATTCGCAGCGAGCACGACATCTACGGTCTTGCCCGTCACGTCGATCATGCGGCTTCGCACGGCACGTAGTACAAAGTCGAAAACGATCGCGAGGCTAAGCCCTATCGATAGCGCAATGAGCGAAGGGATCGCGCCGTTAGGGATGACCCGATCGTAGACGCTCATCGTGAACAATGGCGTGGCAAGCGCGAGCATGTTGACTAGAAAGGCGGCCAGCGCGATGTGGCCGTAACTGCGCCAGTACAGCTTGACGACTGACCAGAACCAATGGGTCCGCGGGAGGTCTCCCGCAGCGACTGCGCGTGCGTCAGCCTCAGCTGCCGCCCTGACAAGAAACGCATAGCCGGTGTAGTCTGCGATCAGCGAACTAACGCCCGCAATCCGAGGATTGCTCCGATCCAACGTCGGATCGAGAACCTTAACGCTTTGGTTTTTAGCATCGATCCCGAGGAGGATCAGCGCAGTCCCGTCTTTCATGATCAGGACGGCGGGAAGAACCATTGCAGGAATGTCGAGAATGGCCCGCTTGACCGCCTCGGTTTCCAGGCCGGCACGCCTGGCTGCCCGGTCATACAAGGCGACGGAAAGTCGGCCATCAAGTATTGGAAGCCCTCCGAGCAGCGCCTCACGGCTTACTGCGCGACCATGGTGGGCAGCCAGATAGGTCAGGGAGGCGGCGAGGGGATCGCTTCGGAGCGTGTCTGCGTTGGTCGAAGCAACAACCGTCGCTTCCGGCTCATCATTGGATGGCCAGCCTTTGGCCGACTTGGGCGTCCGAAACAACAAAATCTAAAGCCTCTGATCAAAAACGAACTAGACCAGCGAAATATCGAGCGCGGCCAGTGACTGTCACATTACAGCAGTCTGCGAACCGAATCATTCGCGAGGCGCGAATATCCTGACAAACAGTTAATCGGGCCCCATTAACTATGATGCATTGCCGTTATTGCGGCCCGCACTTGCAAGTCCGCAACGCTCACTTTTCGGGAGCGAAGGCTGTCAGCAACCAATGAGGCTTGCCCTTTTCGGCGCCGGCGTACGCCATGGCGTTGGGGCCATTCGGGTTCACGAAAGCAACCGACCCCTCCGGCTTTTGGCCTCGTTTTTCGGCGAACCATTCCATTGCGCCGATCATTCTAGCTGCAAGCGTCCCACGGGGCCAGCGATCCTTGAAGCCATCTTGGGGGTCGGCTGCTGCATAGGAGGTCACGCCAACCTGAGCACCGACAGGAGCATTAGATACGCGGAGGGGCTCCGATCCCGTCTGCGGCAGCGTTACTCGCAGCGTAGGAAATTTGTAGGGAACCAGTCCGCCCGGTCCGATGTCGAGCGGCGCGGCATCCACGGGAGGCGGCGCCTTGAGATACTCGAGAAGTGTTCCCATTGCCGCGAGCAGCTGGTAGTCGGCGAAAACGATAACGCCACGCGAGGAGGTGAGCGATACAGCCGCATTGAAATACTGGTTCTGTGCGTTCAAAAGATCAATCAGCGAGCGCTGTCCAAGCTCGTATTCCTTGTCAAACGCGGCAATCGTCTTCCGGTCAGCCTGCAGCTGCCGGACCAGGGCGGCGACCCTGGTTGCAGTAATCGTCCGTGCCGCCCATGCCTTGTCGATCGACTCGAGCGCGTCGCGCTGCAATCGCGCATGGCGCATCGTGGTCTCGGTGTGGCGCTCGGCCATTTCCGAGCGGCGCCAAACATCCTGGCCGCCTCGGAAGATGTCCCAGGACATCACTACTTTGCCGCTATAATTATCGTGGGTAACGCCCAAATAGGGATACGTATTGTCGTTGTGAGTTGCACGGCCTTCGAGGGAGAAATTTGGAACGAAAGCGCCATCCGTCACTCGGTACGCATGCTTTGCGGCGGTAACGTCCGCTTGCGCGGCCAGAATGGTCGGATTGAAACGGGTAGTCACCGCCAAGGCTTCATCCTTGGTGCTCGGCAATCCGGCGAGGGGGCCGGGGAATCTCAAATTGAAGGGCTCAAGCCCAACAACCTTGCGGTATTTTGCTCGCGCTTCGTCCAGACTCCTGCGAAGCTCAGCGAGAGTGGCACGCGCATTTTCGACACGCTCCCGGGCCTGCTCGAGGTCGCCTTCGCCGGCCCGCCCGCCCGAGAAGCGCGTATTCACGTTCGAGAATATCTTCTCGTGGCTGGCAACGTTCTGCTCGCCGAGGCCCACCAACCGCAGATACCGCACGACATCGACATATGCCTCGGCAGCGTCCAGAGCGATCAATTCTGTCCGCTCGCGTACGCGAAACGCTGCAGCGTTGACACGGGCAGATTGGCGCCAGATGTCGTGGATGGAAGCAAAGCCATCGAAAAGGACTTGCCGGACGACCACTGATTCCTGCGAGCCATTCCGCCATGCTCCATTTCCGGCGATCGGAACGGGCAATGCGCTTGAACTTACAACCGGATTGCTCTGGTCGAATTTCTCTGGGCCGTAGCGAGCTTCGATCCGCACTTGCGGAAGCAGGGTGCTTTGGGTCTGCCGAAGCTCTGATTCAGTTGCGCGCCGGTTTGCCGACGCTTCGCCCACGCCGGGATTGGTTTGGACGGCTTGTTTCAGCGCATCATTTATTGAATAGGGCTCGGCTGCCAGGGGGCCGCCGGCCAAAATGAGGCCCGCGATCGCCAAATATGCGGATTTCATTTGCCCCATCCCCGTTAGCCAAAACAATAAACTTACGTCTAAAATACAGTCGAAAAGCTTAAATTCTGATCTCAGCCTACCAAAGGGAGTGGTGGTCCCCTATGATATTTTTGCAACACTGGGCGAGAAGAATCGGAACCGGGGCGAGATGTGAGGCTCAATCCGGTGGCAATTGAACTTTGAGCAGCAGACCGTTGCACGGTCCGTTGCGATGGATGCCATCTTTCTTGCAAGTCCACGGAAGAGCGAACCACTTTCCCGCTTGTGTGCTCTGATATGTTCCCCATGGAAACCCCGTTTCCGGAAGGCCATGCCGCTGCCAAGGAAATCTTTGACCTTGTCAGTAGTTCTCCTGATGAAGATTCGGGAAAAACCGGCAATATTGCCCCGCGTTTTTCGAAACGCTAACCCCACTTGCCCCGCCGGGAATGGCGGGGCTTTTTCGTGAGTAACAGTTGATACGACGGCCACGACACTGGGTGGGGGAATCTCGGTCAGCCGAGCCGCGGTGCGGGCGTCACTGAGAATCCTCTATGACTTTCAAAGGCTCGAAAAGGCCCGCACTTTTCCATAATGTGTTGATTTTGTTCAGTTTTCCCCGTAGATTGCGAGGCTGTTACCGTCCGCATCGTAATTGATGCATTGCCGAAATTTGACAACAGGCGCCGCAAACGGGACGGTCTGCCTTGTCGCCTCGAGACTATCCGCCGCGTGGTCGAGTTGTGGCTGAGGGTCAAAAAAATGAGTACCGATAAACTTCAGGTGCTACACAATACTGTAGCGGAGATACTGCGCGAGCCTCCCTCGCCACCTACTTTCTTTGATGAGGAGCCCAACGACGCAGCGCGGGCCAGCGAACAGGTTGCGAAGGCTTCTGACAATCTTCGGCGGGGCATCGAAACGCCAATAGAGCATTTCGGAAAGGCATCGTCTCGCGAACCTGGGATTTCGATAAAGAAAATACACGACGCGCACGTCGCCCGTGACGCCAGGAATGAAATCCCCGGCATAGCTCGTGAAGCACTCGCTGAACAAATCCCCGGTGCCCCTCCATCGGATGCAGGAAATCAACTGGCTTCCAGGCTGTCGCACGAAGTCCCAAGCCCCCGGTCGGATCCGCAGACCAAGAGCTTCAACACGTTTCGCCCGGCTGTCTCGGACAACCGGATTTCGCTTGGCGGTTGGGCGTTACGTGGCATCGCCGGTGTCCTGCTGGCGGCGGGTATCGGTGCAGGCCTTGCCACCTGGTTGGGGTCGTCCGGCGATGCCGCGAAGATCGCTCCTTCACAACCCGCGCCGCTGGCCCAGGCCGCGCCGACCGCCGCTGCCCTGCCGCTCGAGTTGACGCCGCTGCTCCAGTCGATGGCGCGCGATCTTGCAAGCATGGGGAAGGAGATCGAGCAGCTCAAGGCCGGTCACGACCTAATGGTCCGCGACAACTCGAAGCTCAACGAGGAATTCAGGGCGAGCCATGAACAATTGACCCGCGCCGTTGCCCAGCTTTCCGAACTCAAGGCAAGCCAGGAGCAAGCGGTGCGCGACAATGCAAGCGTGGCCGGGCAAATCAAGGGAATCCAGGAACAATTGACCAGCGTCATTTCCCGGGCTTCCGAGCAGAATGCGCCGCCCAGAATAGCCGCGACCCCGCCACGGCCGACGCCTCCTTCGCCACGGCCAGCAGCTCCCGCGGTGCGCCAGCCGGTGCCGACACTCTCGTCGCCACAGGCCACAGCCCAGCCGAGGGCCGAAAAGCCAAAACCGTCACCAACGTCACGGCCGCCGGCGCCCGCGCGCTAGAGCTGTTCTTTCACGGGTCCGGTCATCCCACTACAATAACCAGCAGCCGATTGCCTTGCCTTTATCAAGGCGGTCCGGCGCTTCCGGCCGTGCACCTGTGAGTTCGCAGCTTGGCTAGTTAGGTGGCAAGACAAGGTCGGCCTGCCGGCTATCACGTCGCAAAATGATGATCGATCCATTTCGGGTCGTAAACCTGGCTCCGAGCAATTTCGGAATCTTCTCCATGAGCGGGGACGGTAGCGGGATCGTTGCGATGCCGACCGTGTCGCCGACTTTGATCGCGGGCGCAGGCGTGCCCGCGGCCGGCGCGGGCTTGATAAAATCCCGGATCAGTCGAATTTCTTCTGGTGTCAGATTGAGCGCAGCTTGCTCGGTTCGAGGGTCGGCCCCGGCCTTCTTTTCAGCGCCGGATTTGGTTTGAGATTCCGTTTGTTGGTCAGCCTTCTGTTTTGCTTTTTCCAAAAAATCCGCCTTGGCGGCGCGTTCCCTGAGAGGCGAGAGTTCGCGCTGAAGGGTTGCGATTTCCGATTTCAGGGATCTGATCTGGGTGAGGGCAATCACTGCTCCAGCGCACATCACGAGCACGAGCAGGGTCAGGAGCGCAATGGCTACGCCTCCGACATTTTCGGTCCTTCGTGCCGCCTTTGCGGTGGATCCGTCTCGCTCCAGATGACGTTGCCAGATGGCCCGAGCTTGCTGAAATCTGGCAGCGATTAGCTTACTGAACTTGTTTCGTTCAGGCGGCGCGAGCGCTGGCGTCTTGGTCTCGGCATCAAAAAAGGCAGCGCCCGGCCGCCGCGGTGCTTCCTGAGGAACCGGGATTGGATTGCTGTTCTGTAGAGCGGCGGCACCAACTTCCGGAGCTATGGGCTGGGCAATACTTTCATGGGGCAAATGGCCGCGTGTTTCTTGAGCGGCAGCAGGAATTGTCCCTACCGAAGAAATATCCTCGGCATTTGCAGTTTCTTCCACCCTGTCGGGGTCGACATCGATTTTATCGTCCCGCCGATCGAGATCGAAAATTTTCAGACGCTCCTCAGAGCCGACGAGATGATCGATCATTTTTAGTGAAGGGGAGGGAGATGGTGCAGGAAGATCAAATGAGGGCTCGTTCGAGGCTCCCAAAGCCCTCAACGCAGATCGGCCTGCGTCGGTAATGCGTAGCCCGTCGCCTTCCGGTGCCACCAGCCCCGACTGAAAAATGTCGATGTCATCGAGCGCAGCGGCAATCTCTTCCGATTGATCTTCGGCAGTGAGTGCCTCGACATCGTCCCTGAGGTCGTCAAGAGACGCGCGGCCGTCAGGGCGCCTGGCTAGCGCAGTCAGTATCGCCAACTTGAATTTCACACGGGCCCCCTAACTCCCGACGTCGAGTAAGGCGTTCTGATTGTCAGTGCCCCGGTTTCTCCCTCTGCTCCGTTTCGCTGACACCACTCTCAAGGGCGTTCAACTCAAGATCGAAGATCCCTGGTCGTTCCTGGTTGGCGACCGGATCATCGATCATTCCTGGCGCTGGCGCGAGCCCCTTCTTCAGCGCCCTATGGTCGCTGCCGGCGCGACGGGTGATTAGTTCGGATCATGTACGTTGCCGCTCAGGACGCATGATTCTCAATACTGGAAAGCGAGGGAGAGCAACGAATGACGACGCTAGCCGTGGTCAACGGCGCACTCGCCGAGCGCAGTGTCACGGAACGTCTGTTGGCGGCCCTTGAGCGGTGGATAGGCGGCCCCAGGGCCGGGGGGACCGGGCTGTCCTGAGGCCGCCCATTCCAACCGACCGGCAATGGCGGATTGCCAACGGCCTCCGCAAGTTACCGCAGCTCGGTCGATCTTTCCGAACTCGTTCGGAGTACCTCAGCGCTTTCATTGGCTTACTCCAGCGCCGCGCCGGAAGCGCACCAAGGCTGAACCGCGTCGTTCCGCACCGAGCAGCGCTTGTGGCAGTACCCTGTGAATAGGTGGGACAAGCCCTCAATCTTCCGTTTTTGCACCCTGCATTATGTCATCGTGAGTGATCCCCAACTTCGCAGGAACCTTATATGGGCGAGCCAGTACGAGAAGTTTGCGCCGATCTTCTGATCCGCGCCAACAGCGCGGCTGAGGACGGCCCCCGTGGATTCGAGAACGCCACCGTTTCAATCATCAATGCACTGTCCAGGGAAGCAAGCACCGCTGATCTGGTCGCTATCAGCTACCGACTTCAAGCGTTATCCGGCCTTACGATCAATCTGCACGGCCGCGAATACAAGCTGATCAATGAAGCAGCCTTCAAGGCAGCCGCGACCTGTCCGCTGGTCTTGCGCGGTGCATTCGGTGAAGTTGAATTTGACCGCGAAGAATTTTTGCGGCTCGCGCTGTCGTTTGCCGAGCCGGCAGGTAACGGCTGAGCAAATCGGCTCCCTGATTGAACAGCCGCGTCGGTGGGGGAAAAAATCCGCGGCGTCGACCGTTTGAAGGTGGCCCCGATGCAGAAAGCGCCCGTCGGGCGCCACGTCGAAAGCTGAGAGCCAATTGAATTTGCTGGCTCCCCGGGCTGGCCTGCCAGCAAATAGCGATTTCAATAACTTAGCCAAAAGTGGGTCACAATAGTGCCCCGCATCGCAACGGTGCTTACCGCAGCTGCGGCTGGCTTGTGGCCCACCTTCTGAAAACCTCTCCAACAGAGCGCAACCCGGTGAGTTCTCGCTATATTGAGATAGGAGCAATTCAGCTCGCAGGAGTACCTCCTATGACTTTAATTCCAAGCGCCGCCGATGGATCTTCATTTGACCCCGTTACTTGCCGCCGAGCGGGCGGGTACTGGGTCGGTCCTAAAGGGCGCGAATACAAGTTCAGCAAATTCGAGGATGCCGTGGCAGCCCTTAACCTGATGGCGTCTCCCTGTTGGCGTCGCCCGAATGCTGCCCGCAACTGGGGCATTGTTTCGGCCGTGAGTTGGGCCTGACCAGGATTGGGGCCGACGCAACTGTCGGCCCCAATTTTGTCTGTGCTTGGACGGGTCTTGATTCTGCTACTTTTCGCGCCCACTTCAACCGAAGCGCGAAAGGAAGGAGGATGAGAGAGCGCCAGAAAGGAACAGGTGAGCCGATGACCAAACTTTTGGTGACGCAGGAAAACCCCGTAGGGGGATAACCACGCCCATCCAGCTTGTGAGGAAGCACTTGGGTTGACGACGTGGTGCTGGTGTCCAGGAACGACAAAACCGAACGACCGGCAAATTGAATGAATGTTGTGTGCGGCCTCTACCCGTAAACGACGCGACAAGAGCCCGAACTGGCGCCAGAGGCAGCCGACGCGGGCTCTTTGTTTTTTGGCCTGCCGTGGAGGCTATCAGGAAGTCAGCCCATTCTTGGCAGCGAGCACCAGCGGCGCTCCAGCTCCGAATTGGCCGGGTACAAGCAGCCGAGTTGCCACCCCGGCCAAGCGCTTCTGGTCGGCCTTCTTTGTGTAGATCTCGGCCTGCTTGATCGTGGTCCAACCGAAAATGGCCATCAATTGGTGTGCAGTCGCGCCGTTGTCGGCCGCGATCGTGGCGCCGGCCTTCCGAAGGCCGTGAGCACTGCAGTGGGGCAGCCCGGCTTCGTTACACCGGCGCCGGAACCAATTACCAAACCCGTTGGCTGTGAATGGCTTCCCGAATTGAGTCTCGAGGAACGTGAGGGCACCCGTCGGCCCGTCCGTCAACAGGTGCTCAAGCTCTGGAAGCACCGGGATCGTCAGGAGAACCGGCGACTTGTTTCGGTTCTTGTGCTGGGTGAAGGAAATCCACCTACCTGCATGAAAAACTTGCAGGTTCTCTGGCATGAAGCGAGCTTCACGGAGGTGCTGCTTTCCGAAAACGACAATATCGGAGCGTCGTTGACCGGATAGCAAGATGATGCCGAGCGCGAGGCGCGCCTTCGTTCCCTGCCCATGGCGATCCAAATAGATGGCGACTTCCTCTGTCGTCCAAGTGTGAAAGCCTCCCTTTTTCTTGCTCTTGAGGTAGGCGACCTCCTTTGCTGGATTCCGTTTAATTGGGATTGATTTGTCGGACACCGCGTAGGTGAACAGGCCCCGCAGGGCCTTGAGACGGCCGTTGGCCGCGTCCGCGCGTTCGGCCTTGCGATCCCGCAGTACTTCGATTTTGTCCGCGGGGATGTTGTAGGGCAGGGCGCCCAAGGTACCGGGCTGTCCTTCAAGTCTGGGCTCTTGGCAGAGATTGTCGAGCAGACGGCGGCGGACGTCGCGCGTGCTGGTCTCGAGCTCCTTAAAGGCAGCAGATGCGTAGTATTTTTCGACCAACCATCGCAGCGAGTTTGGAATGGTTTTTTCGACGGCGGTTGCGCGGGTCAGTTGGGCTTTGGCCCCTTTCAATGCGGCGGCGAACTGGTTGTGAAACCCCTCGCTTCCGAGCTCGGCTCGAATCCTGACCTTGAGGTATTTCTTCGACCCTGCGATGCGCTTGCGGAAGTACCGCCGCACGTTGCCGTGGCGGTCGGTATCTTCGTAATAATATCGAAGGTCGATTGGGCTCAAGGCTGCACCGGTCATTAAGCGACGGCTCCCCAGCCGGAGCTGGAATTGCCGTTCTCATCCGGCAACGCATCGAACGCTTCGTCAAGGGCGTAACGATCCCAGACCCGGCAGCCGTCAACAAGCTTCCCGGCTGGCATCCGGCCATCCGCAACCATTTCCCGGAACTTCGTAATGCCGAAACCGACCCAGTCGGCTGCGGCCTCCATGCGCATGCCCCGGGGCGCGTAGCTGCGGTTACCTTGGCGTGCGGCCCGGCCCATCAGATCCATCCTCTGGCAGTAGGAGCCATGCCGGGCCATAAATGATTGGAAAGATGGCCCATTTCTTCACCGGGGCTCGTAGGCTCGCGAGTTGACCGAGCCTACGATCGCCTGACCACCCTCATGGACGTGAACGTGCTCGACGCGGATGTTTTGATCGCCACCGCCGCGCTGGCGCCGATAGGTCTCGACCTGGGTGCAATAGGCCCGCAACAACTTAGTTGTGGCCGAAGCCAAGGCGGGCAATCGCTGAGCGCCACCCCCGGCGCCACCGATCCTCGACATCACGGCCAGCGCGGCCATGTGGGTGCAGGCCGCTTGCAGCGCCAAGGCGGCTTCCACCTCGTTTTTGGGGGCGAAGGCAGCAATCATCGCAATAGCGGCGTTGATCGCCACGTCCGAGGCGCCATCGCCGGGCATCCGGGCGGCACGCTCCAGATGATGGAGCGCCATATCGACAAAATCGTCGGAAACGGTACCAAAAGCCGTCTTGAGTTGCTTGCGCCACGCCAGGTTGGCGGGACCCGGCGAGCCAAACGACACGATGTTGCCCTGGATGCCTTTGATCCTGATCCTCGCGGGCGGCAGCTGGCGGGGCCGACGCGATGTTGCCGGGACGTTCTCAGAGTTGCTCATAGTTTGTTTCCCAATGTGCCCTTGACCAGCAGTCGAATGAATTTGCGTTCCTCGATCGCCTCAATGGTCCAATACCCATCGACGTAGCGCCCATTTGCAGCCCCACACGGCGGGCCAGGGCTCAGGCCGCCGTGGAGACGACATTTCCCATTGGACATCGCAGGGGCCCGGCAGGGTGCGCCTGCGCGTGTACGAGCCTCGCAGTGCGTTGTCCCATTAATCTGTGCCACGCTGGTAAGGTCTCGTTTCATAGGGTTGCCCTCGAAAAATTATTAGCCCCTGGGGAAAGCTCTGAGCCGAAGCGCCTCATAGGCGCGTAGGCGCGCGAGAGGGTGGGGCGCAACCACTGCCCGCTCCCTAAGGAGGCAGTTGCGTAGTTGCGGCCGCGGCTTTGCAATGGTTGCGGCTTAATTGCGGGCAGTTGCAACGGGGTTTCACATTGGTTGCGGAAGTTGCGGACTGCACCGTTGCGGCTTGGTTGCGGGGCGACTTCCGCAACCATACTTTTCAGCCGATGATCCACGAAAAATCCCCCTGGCAAGCGATGAGGTTTGCCGCGACCAGCTCCCGTCTGAATTTGGCGAATATGGTCCGGGCGCTGTGCTCTTTTGCTTTCGTGTCGATCAGACCGAGCAGCTCACATTCCGCCTCCCAGTCGTCTCGCTTGGCGGCACGACGCCCGCCAGACAAGGAGACGGCTTTGTCGCCAGCGATAACGTGGGTCAGCGCCTCCAGCCCTTTGCGCGTCTGAGGACTGATCTTTTGCGTCCGGCGATCTTCCGAAAGTTTGTTTTCCCAACGGTTGTTGACCAAGGCAATTCGCACGTCCTGAAAGTCAAACCGAGTGGCCGGGGTACGCTCTCGCGCTTTCTTAAAAGTCATTTTGAAGGAAACGTCCGTGTCACCGCGCTCGACCGCGTCGAGGTGTATCACCGTGTCCATCTGCCATTCGCGAGTCTTGTCGCCGTAGGATCTGGTCCCATCGTGGCCTGCGTGATGTATCCAAATCTGGCCGACGAGAGCACGGGTAAGCCCGAGAGCCCACGGGGTGGTTTGTTGCCACGGCGCGGGGTCTTTCATGTCGCCGACCGTCAAGCTCATGATATTGTCGAAAATCACCAGGTCGACACCCCCGAGCTTCTCGATCAGCACGTTAACTTGCGCCTGTCCTTCAGGCGTATTGAGTGGTTTCAAATTGGGTATGTCCTCATGGCTGAGTGCGTAGAAGGTGGAAGGGCTAATCCCCAATCGTTCGGCTTCGTTAAGCACCCGCTGCTTGAGAAGGCGCCGGGACATTTCGCCATCAATGTACAAGACGCGAGCTGGCCGGCGACCTTTCCAGTGAAGAAAGCCTCCGCCAGCGGCCACCCGCATACCGAGGGCAATTCCAAGATTACTCTTGCCTAAGCCGGTGGCGGCGGTCAGCAGAACTCTGCTCGTGGTCGTAAGCCAGTCGCCCATCAGAAAGTCAGGCTCGGGCAGATCGCGTTCGCTCCATTCACTAATCGTGAGGGGTGGCAGGGTAATCAAACCGTTCGCCATTCCCGGCGTACCGAGATCAATATTAGCTTGCTCGGATTCTTCGGCCGAAGCGCGCCGCTCAAGAGTCGGCAATTCAAACAAGGCTTCAAATTTTCGTTTTCGTTGTTCGCCGAGCCAACTTGCCTTTCGGGATGGTGGCGTAATGCCCTCCAGCTTTTTGTCGAGCATCCAGGGTGCGTTGCGATCGTCCACCGCCCAATTAGCGACCGATGCTTCAATATCGGCGCCAACATGTTGCTGATTCAGGTGGTTACGCAACATTTTGGCCCTCACCGGCCACGCTGGGATTTGCGTGCGTCGATCCAGTCGAGCACCTCATTCAGGTCCCAACCAATGCGGTGAGTGCCCAATTTAATGCGGCGCGGAAACCCACCGCTGCGTTCCAAGCGCCAAAAATGTGCGTCAGAAAATGGGACCAGTTTGCGCAATTCGGCCGAGCCGATGATCCGCTGATCACCTCGACATTTTACGTTGCCGTCCATATCCTGACGCCTCCCTGAACGTTGCTGCATGCTCACGTAAGGTTCGTTCATTGAAGGGCCGTGCGCGAACGAAATCCTGTGCACGCAGGCCGGAGTGCGGAAATGAAGGCGAGCAAATCTCGACAGAAACGACCAAACCAAATTGGCGAAATGGCGAGCTGGGGCGTTTATCCTATTGGTTCGTTTTCCGAGCGAGCGGACACACGCGTACGCATGTATGCTGAACTGAGGCGCCGCTCCGTTCCACTGGATATTCTCGAAGCCCTTTTGGATGAAAGATATTACGCGCCTATTTCTTGGGAAACCGGTTCAGGAGAGTTTTCTCGAACACCCCTGGTAGCTGCCGCGCCGCAACCCTACGTGGATGAGGAAACGACTTTCAAATCGAGCATCGCGGCCGAGGAGCCAGGTGCGGATAATCCGCCGAAAACAGCAGGGGAAGCCCTCGCACTTTGGCTTGCGGACGAACTCGACTTGACCAGGAGCGCGGACAAGGGCGCAGTTCGCAGGGGCAAAAACTTGCCCCTGACAACGATAGCGTGGGTTGCGAATGACTTGCTGGATGGGTGTCGACGTTTTCCGCCTGGGCCCTACCTAAGGCAGTTAATTCGGAAGTTGTTGAATGTTGATCGTCTAAAAATAAATCAAAGCAAGCAATTTGAGGCGCGTCAGGGGGCGATATGGATCGTCGCTCACTTCCCGCTCATAACCTCGGAGGAGATAGCCAACGAGTTAGGAGTCAATCGATCGTCCGTGTCTCGCTGGCGGAAGGAGGCTTCTTTCAAAGAACAGGCGAGGGAGCTGGGCTTCAACGTTGCGCCGCAGCGATGGCGAGAGCTGATCGCAAAGAACGAGGAATAAAGCGACGGCGACGACTAAACCGTGGAGACAGTTATACTGATGACCCTGACCGTAATTCTACGGGTCGCAACCTTCAGCGTTAAACCAAAGCCTGCTGAGTTTGACCAAAACATTCGCACGCATGCTCGTATCAAAAGGAAGGAAGTTAAAGCGAGAAGATTCGGTGCCTGCGGCTGCTCAGGGCATTTGCGAAATTTGCTGACGCGAACAAGCGACGCGAGATTATCGAGTTGGCGGAAGGTGGCGTCGAAAACTAACGAGTCTCCTCCCGTTGATCAATTGGTTCGCAAGGGCCTCAACTTGTGGCGAAGTGGCGGCCGGAGCCGGGTGGGGTCGAAGGGCCTCAGATCGGTGCTACGCGCGGCGCCATCAGCGATTAGCTCCGCCAGGGCTTCCCCGGTTGCTGGCGCGTTGAGGATGCCCCAGACGCTATGTCCTGTTGCCACGTAGACGCCCTCGACCTCCGGAAGCACACTTAATATCAGTGAGGCAGGTCATATTCCCACATCTTCATCGCGATCACTTGCTTGGCGTTGTTGACGGTTTGGCGCTTTTGGACTGAGTCGGGTAACTGCTCCACTTCGGCCAGGAATTGCCGCCATTCCGATAAATTGTCGCCAAACAGTCCGGGCTCGTCGACCATAGCCACCATGGACGGCAAGTTGCTCGGCATCGGGATGAGCTCTCCCTTTTTGAGCGCGATCATGTGCTCGGCGTACAGGATTGTTTGCGGCTTCTGAGCTGTTTCCGGCATCGCCATCACCTCGGCCAGAAAACGCTCCCATACTTCGATAGCTTCGACTGGTGCAGGAGGATCGTTCATCATTATCCGCGGTTCGTTTGCCGCAAAAGGTTCTTCCTTCGCTGCCTTGTGCGCGAGTCTCCGAAACACCTCCGCCATCGAAGCCTGCTTCTTTGCGCTCTCAGGATCAGTGATTTCTGAGTTTCGTTCGAGCAGAAGCGCCATCTTCATGTGCTGCTCTGAAGTATATCGCATAGGAGGTGCTCGATCGAGATGAAACAGGTTCTTAGTGCTTTCAGAACCTACCTGAGGCGCCCCCGTGGAAACAGAGGCGGGCCGCCTCAAATACATCATGCAGGGAGCCCGCGCACCAGTCGAGCGCCAAAAAAGCCCCAGCCTTGCCTGATGCCGCAGCGGCCACCTCAGTCTGCTCCACCACGATGACGTCGATGCCCTGGCGAGCGAGGAAATAAGCGTGCAGGCGCCGATTACCCGCCGCCGCAGATGACGACACGTATGGTTTCTCCAGGCAAGAGCCTTCGAGTTGAACCAATGTATCAGTCAATTGTTACCGGGGGCGACTTCACAGGAGGGAAATCCATGCGTGCGCTTGTCCTCGCTACTCTTTTATTGGCCTCGTCGAGCTTTGCCTCTTTCGCCCAGGACGAAGGGAAGCCTCCGATTTCGCAACCGCAAAGCGCACCTGCTCAACCCGCCCCATCGAACCTGAATGCCCCGCGACCACCAGATCAACGAAGCGACCGGGGTCAATCCAGAGGCGATGACCGTGAGATGGGTCCTGACTGGCGGATGCGCCGGGGTGACGGGGACCGCACGGGTCGGGACGACCGGGAAGTTGGTCATGACATGCGGGGCGGGAACCGTGACGAATATCGCGATCGCGACAAGGATCGCGGTCGATATGGCGATCGGGATCGCCGGGGTGACGGGGACCGCATGGGCCGGGACGATCGAGATGTTGGTCAAGACATGCGGCGCGGGGACCGCGACGAATATCGCGATCGCGACAAGGATCACGGTCGATACGGCGATCGGGACAATCGGGACTGGGATCGTGCGGACCGAGACCGAAATTATCGAACCCAAGATGACGATCGGCCTCGGCGTCGAGTGAAGGTTTGCGTCGAATACGACAATGGCGACGAATACTGCCGCTATCGACAAGGCCGCTGATCTCAAAACGTCGGGGGCAGGAGATGCGGTTTTGCGCGAGGGCGGTTTCACCCCTGGGAGTTGCGTCGCCGACGCCAACTCATCCTGGGCTAAGGAGCCAGGTGAGAGATGTCCGGCCGGTTTCGTGATCCGTTCCCATAGCTGAGGGGGTACTGTCCGTATTTGACCCTCAGTGTCCTAAGTGGAATCCGAGGGTGTCCTAATTCGTCTTCCGGCCAGAAAAACACCGGCCCCAGCGGCGATCATTGAAACCCAAGGAATGATGGCACTCTTAGCCACATCAGGCCCGGTTATGGGCAGCCACTCCATTGCCAAAATAAGGTAGCCCGCCTCAAGAGCGGCGACTTGCCCAAAAATAACGGCGCTTATGAAGACGATAATTTTGGCCCACACGCTACTAACGCGGGTCGCAATGCCATACGCCATCCATCCAGCGACGACAGCCTTGGACACTTCCAGCCAGAGCATTTTTCCCCTCGTAAGGCCGCCTCAGTTGGCGGCCTCTTTCATTTGACGATGTGATCCCATGTCGCTTGTTGGCACCTTTGAGACATGCCGGCCTATCCTGAGAATGTCCGTTCACCGGGGTAGACCGGAAGTCGCCGTGGTCCGGTCAAACCAACGCGAATGACCCCAAGCCGACGTAAGCGGGAAGATTTCGCTGCCACGCACAGCTTACAGGCGAGCGCCCCAGTTAATCAG
The DNA here is from genome assembly GCF_018130085.1 of Bradyrhizobium sp. AUGA SZCCT0169. Lineage (NCBI taxonomy): Bacteria > Pseudomonadati > Pseudomonadota > Alphaproteobacteria > Hyphomicrobiales > Nitrobacteraceae > Bradyrhizobium > Bradyrhizobium sp. AUGA SZCCT0169. Next base: position 22,518 of record NZ_JAFCMC010000025.1, read on the forward strand.
CGTTCTGTGACCGCAGTCACATCGCGACGAGAGGGATGACGCAAAATGTGGCCGTACCAGCGTTGGATGATCGCGCTGGGCTAAATCAAAGGAGAACTGTGATGACTGCAAATGCAATCAATGCAAAGAACGAAGCTCTGAAGCTGCACGAGTTGTCCTCCGAGGAGCTCGATGCGGTGTCTGGCGGCTCCAAGATGAAGCAACAGGAAAACCACGAGCAGATGCAGGCGCTGAAGACATTTAGGGCGGTACTCGACGCAGCGAAAGGTCTCTAAAATCAAAGGAGAAACCCCTCCACAAGGACGGGTGGTACCTGCGTCGAAGCGGCGGCGGCTCGGGAGGGCGCTGCCGCTCATGCCTCAAGACCGCCAAGACGCTCGGCCTCGACGTGCCCACGTACGGATCTGGGCGGGGGGCGCGAGGTAACTCGCGTCCCTACCGCGAATGGTGTTTGGTTGCTGCGATTGTTCACAGCGGCTAATGGCACCTTTGAGACATGCCGGCCTATCCTTCAGAATGTCCGTTCACCGGGGTAGACCGGAAGTCGCCGTGGTCCGGTCAAACCGACGCGAATGACCCGGAACGGACATAGTGGGTATCGCTCATTCGATCACTTCGTCGGCGCGCACGAGCAGTAAGGGGGGCACCGTGAGGCCGAGTGCCTTAGCCGATTTCAGATTGATCACCATTTCGAGCTTGGTGGCAAACTCGACCGGCAGATCGCCCGGTTTGACGCCCTTGAGAATTTTGTCAACGTAGGCCGCCGCACGATGAAAGTTGTCGGCCAAGTTGACCCCGTAGCTGATTAGGCCGCCCGCATCGACATGGTCGCGAAAGCCGTAGATGGCTGGCAGCCGCGCCGCCGCCGCAAGTGCGGCGACCCTATTTCGTTCGTTGAACAGCATACCATCGACAAGCACGAGGACAGCTTGAACGCCGACATTTGCCAATGCCTGAAACGCCGCGTCGAGATCATCGGGCGTCCGAACCTCGGCGGGAATCAACTTGATTCCTAACCTCTGACTCGCACTCTCTGCTTCTTGGCGATCGATAACGACCCCGCTGGCAACATTCACCAGCAATCCGATTCTGGCCACATTTGGGATCAATTCGAGCGCAAGCTCGAGTTGCTTATCCGCGAGACCCTCAATGCGGAATAGGAGACCGGTGACGTTGCCTCCCGGTCGTGACACGCTCGCAATCAAACCAAGGCGGATCGGGTCGGCAAGCAATGGGCAAACGATCGGGATCGTTTGCGTCAACTTTCTTGCCGCGACGGCGGCCGGAGTGACCGCGACCATGATCACGTCTGGCATAAGTCGGACCAACTCGTCTGCCAGCTCAGGAAATCGATCCATCCGGCCTTCGGCGAAACGCCATACAATATCGACATTCTGGCCTTCGACGTAGCCGACGTCTCGCAACCCCCGAACAAAAGCGTTGAGCACCGGATTGCCTTTTCGCGTGACCGCAACCAGAACAGCGATAAGGGGCCGCTTGGTCGAAACCTGAGCGCGGGCGACGAGCGGCCATGTCCCAGCCGTGCCGCCAACGAGCGCGATGAAATCCCGTCGCCTCATGTCAACTCTCCTCCCACGGCGAGCTGAGGCCCATTAATTTCAATTGGAATGATAGCACGCCGAGGGCCCGTCGTGACGGCCAAATTGTCGACGCGCCAACGGCGCACCGCCCGGCGCAATGTCGCTTGTTGGCACGAACCGGACTACCCGGACCGGTCTGATGATGTCCGTTGTTCGGAGTAAACTGGAAGCGTGCCACAGGTAGGTGCGGTGATAGCGGTAGCATGCGCGCTGGCTGCCTAACCGACTGGTCAACACTGCTCACACTGGCCGCAATGTTCTGCGGAACCTTTCGAGCATGCCGTGCGGCGAGCGCGGCGCCGATCACGTCCTTTGGCAAGCAGAACGCGGCACTTATTCTACCTTAGTGGGTGAAACTTTGGGAACGTTGCACTCCACAGCCTATTGTCTCTGCACCTTGGTCGAGACCTACTCATTCCCTGGAGTTTCAAATGACCAAACACAAGCGGGTCACTGCGTCAAAGCACGCCCGTCGTCCGAAAATAGCCGCGAAGGCCCAAAAGGCCGCTCAAGCCATTGTTAGAAGCCCGATGCGCTCGGCTGGAGCAGGCCCGACTGAATCGCCGCCAAAGCGTCATAACGAATCACCACAAGAGCCTCTCCTTGTTGAAAATCTGGCGACACCCTTAGAAGAAGATCACGGCAAACAGACAATGACGGATAAGACTTTGAGCAAAGGAACTTATTTTTCCGCTGCGACGGCAACCGTCTCCGCTTATCAAGCAAAGCTATTGGAAATGGCACAGGCCAACACGCAACTTGCTTTTGAATGCGCTCAAAGGCTTGCAACGATTAGGTCGCCGCTTGAATTTCCCATTGTGATCGCAGAATTTACGAGTAAGCGGGTCACCATGTTTCAGAAGCATTCGACGGAATTGGCTGAATTAAGTATCAAGCGGTGAAGAAACTGCGAAAGCACGAATTTGCTGCATCAAGGCGCTTTGCACACCTTTCGGGCCTCTTCGCCGCTGGTAACATCAACCTCATCTTGGTCGCCCACCGGCAACCAAATGCGCATGGGCCATCATCTCGAGGGAGCAATCGCCCCATGGTTGTTGCGTAGGCTCTCCATGGATGCACTGGGCAGACGCGCGAAAGTGCCTCTGGTCGCGGTGTCATTGTGTACTGGGATGAACCTCCGCTGCCATGTCGTAGAATATTGGGGCCGCAAGACATATATTGCCCTAAACCGCTGTCGAGTAGAGCACGACGGCTCGATGTCCGCGAGTGGGGAAGTGCTCCGCTACCCGGCGACTGATCGGCCCGGGCGGGCTCTGCCAGCCATTAGCTGCGCATGGCGGCGCGGAAGCCGACGAAGCTCAACCCGCCCGCCACGGTGACGGCAATCCAGCTTGCCCAGAACGGCACATCGAAGCCATTCAAGGTGACGGACCACCCCATCACAATCCGACTCAACTGCAGAAGCGCGATCAGGGCAAAGATGGCGGCGGCAAGCGTGCAAAAGGTTCTTATGGTCATTGCCCGTCTCCGATGGCACACGAGGACGTGCTCGTCCCCCGCAGCCAAAATGGGAGGGGCCGACGCGGCGGCCACCTTAAGCAGGGAAGTAGATTAACAGAGCCATTCTCGATGTGTCGCACAATCGCCGTTTCGCGACGCCGCGAGTCGGGATCACTTCCGCCTTTTGAGACGTCGTGATCGCGCAGGCCAATGTCCGCTTCCGAGGGCCGAACGGAAGTGCGAACGCGCCTTCATGGCGCCCGCGAAAAGCTGGCGTCTTTGCTATACCGAAAACCATTGAACGACTGATCCAAAAATGCGCGCGTTATCAGTGTCGATTATTGGCGCCGCCTCTATACGAAAAACAGTTGATTTTCGTATAGTGAAAGAGCAGGATGGTCTCAGAAGGGAAGCCCTCCATGAAAAAGCGCGTCGGTATCTATCTGCGAGTCAGCACCTCCAAGCAGGACACTGAGAATCAATTGCGCGAGCTGAGCGCAGTGGGCGTGAGGTCCGAGTGGGAAATCTGGAAGGTCTATGAGGACGCGGGCGTCAGCGGCGCCAAGGGCAGGGACAAGCGTCCAGGGCTCGACGCGCTGTTGAGGGCGGTCAATTCCAAGGAAATCGATATGGTCGCCACTTGGTCCGTAGACCGGCTTGGGCGGTCCCTAACGGACCTGCTGGGAATCCTTCAAGGGCTTCATGACAAGGGTGTCGGTCTCTATCTCCATCAGCAGGGGCTCGACACCTCGACCACCGCCGGCAAGGCGATGTTTCAGATGCTGGGTGTTTTTGCCGAGTTCGAGCGGGGAATTATTCGGGAGAGGGTCAACGCTGGTCTGGCGCGCGCGCGGGCGAACGGGACGAAGCTCGGCCGCCGCCGGGTCGATCCCGCCGTAGAAGCACGTATTCTCGAGCTTAAGGCAAGCGGTCAAGGCATCCTCAAGATTGGTCGAACGCTCGGTATCGGAACGAGCGTCGTGCAGCGGGTTTTTAAGGAAGAAAAAATCGGAGACGAAACGGGCCACCGCCGCGCCTGAGCGCGCCACTCAAGCGCCGGCTGCCCGGCTCGGGCTGTCAGCTGGTTGTGTGCCACTCAGACCGGCTGCCGCATCAACGACGATAGCGAGCTGGCAATGTCGATGATGGGCCATAATCGGTTAGGATGTGGGCAGGGCTTGGACGCCTCTAAATGCCTCGGTCTGCTCAAGCGCCACACTGCGCCGGTCACCGAGGTCGATCAACGCATCAAGGACCTTTAGTAGTCCCAACGCCTGATCGGCCCTAAGCGGAAAGTTCGCATCGGCAAGACATTGGACCGTCCCAGCTACGTCGGCCGGTAAGGTGGTTCCGGCCCAACCGCCCTTGGCGTTTGCGATAGAGCTGAGAACTGCGTTCGTCTGGACGATAAACTCATCGAGCGGATAGCAACTGCCTGCCCGCTCGCACAACGTCAGGAACTGTTGCATCACGAAGGGAGACCAACCTACCGCCATGACCAAGCGGGTAACGATCGGCATCACCAAGCTGACCTGCGACCAATCTCCGTTCGCGAAACGAGAGGCCCCCGGCGCTTCGCGTTCGATCGAAACAAAGAGTAAGGCTTTGATTAGCGTCGGCAGGTCACTGCCTCTCACTTGCCCACCACGGTAACTATTAGGATCGAAGGCCCGATTTGCGACTACGCGCTCGACACAATCGCCTAACAGCACAAAGGTTTGGTCAGGAATGATCTGCGCGTCAAAGACGTGCCGCGAAACGGTCATGGTAGTGAACGAGGCTAAGACGTCCAGTCCTTCTTCGTCTTCAGTCAAGAACGGTGCCAGAAGCTTGTCGCGGATAAATGTGGTTTCGAGGAATGGCACGGCGCGCGCCAGCAAATCACCAAGGACACCGTTCCATTCAATTAGGGAGGGTCCCCCGATGTCCGATCGACGCCTCCGATCATTCGGAAGCCACGAGGGCATTAGTCGTTCGGCAGTCCAGGCCGCTAACTCTTTGAGGAAAGTTGCCACCATCGGCTTATAAATATCTGTTTGGCACCATGCTTCGATGGGAAAAAGGGGAAACAGCTTGGCTGCGAATTGCGCGTCGAACGATGGATCAGCATCATCCCAATTAGCCTCTGCTCCCGACCTTCCAAAACGCCGGCCTCGTGTGGTCTTCACCCACGCAGGCGGAACGGCTGTCAGGGGCGTTTCCACCCGTTGATCCAACCGCTCTAAAGCTCGCATGAAGCTCTGCTTTCGGGCGTTCCGGTCCGCCGAGTCGTCACGATCACCTTCCTCATTCATCTCGAAACGATGGTAAAGTGAAAGGTCCATTGCAAGTTGGGCCGCGACCCAGCCAATGTGCTGGTCTCGATCCATAAGAAGTCCGCTAAATGCAAGAATAGCAATGTCATCTAATGGATGCTCAGTCAGATCGAACAACCTGCGCGCAGAGTCGGGACGCGGCGAGGGCGACCGGCGGTCGTGAACCAGCACGTAGATCAGGTGTGTGGTGGGGTGCCAAGGTATCTTCGAGCCTTGAAATACCCCTTTTGGTTCGGCCATGGCGCCAACGCGCGCCATGACGTTCCATGCCCAAGCACAGTCCTCGCTTGAGGGTGATCCAAAGCGAATGACCAACGCAGCGACGGCCGAAATGGTTGTTTGCGCTGAGTGTTCTCCGGCGTCCTTTCGCTCCACGAAAATAGTTGCGTTGTCCCGTTCACGCGCAAATGCGATGGCGCTCTCAAGGCCAATGCTCTCCAAGAGTGCGTTACTCTGGATTGACTTAGTCGCCCAGCCGATAACGCTATACTCTTGAAGAGAAGTTGTGCTCAGTGCCAGCTGTCTCTCTTGTTCCGGGGTCAAGGGTTTGGGCGGCTCGTAGGAAATAAGGATTTGGTCTGCGGCCACAGTTTGCTTGCGATAGTTTTCGATGTCGCCGAGCCCTGCCCAGCGCTCCGCTTTCTCCTTAAGCGAAGCGATTGCGTCTGCATCAGAACGTTCCTCCTCGATCTCGTAAGGCAACAGATCAGGAAAGCTTGCCAATGCTTCTTTGAAGCGGTTTCTCAAATCGTCGTCTGGGGCCAGCGCGAAACGCATTGCGAGTTCTCTGATGTCTCTCTTTCGGCTCTGCCGTGAGTCCAAAAACTCCTTGGCACCCGCCTTCTGGCCAGTAAGACGAGTCAAGTACCCGTAGCCGAGCAGGTCAAGGTCGCGGGTCGGCTCCTGAACAAGTCGAGCAGCGTCATGATCCCAAAGCCGTTGGCAACTCACGATCGGTAACGTCGTCGGAGATACATGATAAGTCTCAAGCGCAAGCGCCAGCGCTAACCCAAGCACGGCGTAGCATTCACTCCCTTCGACCACCGATCGGATGACATCATCAGTTGGTGTACCCCTTTCTATTTCCTTGAAAGCCCAATGGCCAAGAGCAAGAAAGGCACACTCCAATGGTTGCGGCGCCAGATGGCCCATGAACCAGCGATAGACATGCCAGTCGCCCCAAAATTCCTGCTTTCCCCACGGAAACTCCAAGACAATGGAGATAGGCGTGCCCATCTTCTTGCGGTTTAAGAGTTGGACCTGATGCCAGCCCTTAGTCGCATGGTTGGCAAGGTCGCGCACGAGACCAAGTGCGGCAACTGGCTTTGTCGTGAAGAGGCTTGCGAACGGTTCGTGCAGCGCCGAGGGCGGATGATAGTAGTTTTGGTGCTGCTCGACCCCGATGTCCTCGAGACCGATGCGATCCCGCCCGGTTGGAAAATATACCTCCTCTAACGCGCGTTTCTGATTTTGTGAGCGCTCCTCTTCTGGGATTGAGCGAAGGCGCTGGAGGTGCTCGAACCGCGCCTGACGTAGGCGGGCCTCGCGGTCAATTTTTTCTTGAGGTAATTCCTTGAGCAATTCAGCTTTCGCGACAGCTACGACAGCCTCGGAGGACACGTTTGCCAATGTCAGCGTAAATACCATTAAATCGCTGTATACTTTGCTACGCATCCGCTTATTGGCTGCGGCCCGTTCAAAGACCGAGATGGCGGGTTTTGGATAGGAGCGCGCTGAACGCAGGATGATGACACGAAGTGCAGTCGCCAGGCTCGACCTCGCTTCGTCGCTAAGTTCGTTCCACCGACCACGATCGAAACTGAGGTCATCGGAATACTCGACCTGTTCCAGGTCAGTTAGCCAGTTGCTGCATAAGTCGATGATCGCCGCCGAGCGAAGGTTCCTAAGGTCGGCGAGCGCGTTTTGCCAAACGCCGAAGATTTCGACCATGTTTGGTACGAGACGGGTCGGCAAGCTCGGCGCCAACCGGAGCAAGAAATCTAATAACCGGCCCCAGCTCTCGAAATCCGAGGGCCAACCAAGAATGTCCGCCATGCCGACCCGATCGACGCCCGCAGTACCGGCTGCAGGGTTCTGGAGAACAATGGGACTTGGGGTCGTGTGCTGGGCCTGGAACCAAACGAGTAGCTTCTGAAAGAGTGCGAAGTCGTTTTCAAACAGAAGGGCCTGAAATTCCAGTTGCCCTTGCTCGAATGCGGTTGTGAAAGGAGGGGCAGTTAGCCACTCGCGCCGCCATTGCTGTCGCATTGCCTCGCCCTCCAAATCACGGAAGCCCGCCGACCACTTGCCCGGCAAGCGAAGCGAACTTTGTGCGAGCAGCCCAACCACCCGGCCGAGCAGCGGCGGTTCGCCCGCCTCGATTAGCGCGCTCTTCCAATTTTCTCCGAGTTCGATCAATTGACGAAAAAAGACCCATTCAAAAAAAATGTCGTGGGTGAAGGAATAGGATACTCCGCCGTCTTGACCGCGAATGACGAGATCAGCTTTCAGGCCCGCAACGTGGGCGAAAGTCGTGTCCTTAAGATACTTAGCTGGAATATTCTTGCCGAGATTGCGCACGCCCTTTTCGGAAAGATCCAGCAGCGCCCGCTGCCGCTGCGGCACCATTTCCTCTGGGGCGTCGTGCCCGGCGCGATCCCACCAAGCCTTGATGAGATCGACTTCCGTCTGCGGAGCGGCCTGGTCGTCGGGAAAAGTACGCGCAAGTACGGCTGCAAAAAACGGGCGGCGTGCGATTTCACTTACGCTCTGAGGACCAAATAGTAACCTCTTCAGGTTCGGTCTGTCCTTCACAAGTTCATCGGCCTCGTCGTCTGAAAAGCCCCTTATGGAAACATCGCCGATACCTGCGCCGTGATAAAAGCTCGCAGGAAACCACGCCCTGTAGGGTTCCAATCCTTGGTCCCGTGAACTCGCCAGAACTTTCCAGTTTGAAAGTTCCAAACTCGCTTCGATGGCGCGCAGAATATCTACAATAATGCCCTTCTGATCTGGCTTTACGCGGTCAATTCCGTCGATGAATAAGATTGACGTGCCGGTGCTGCCAATTTCAGCTAAGAGGTCGGCGATTGTTCGGTGACTGAGGCCCAGTGCGGTCGCGAATGTGAGCCAACTGTTCCCCTCAAGACGATCTGATTTCAGAAAGAGGATAGGTCCTTTAGCAGCATCAACGGTGGCGATGCGCTTGAGCATTGCGGATTTTCCGCAACGGGGCAGGCCGCTGAGGTTCACGAGCCGAGATTGCCCAAGGCGCTCCTTTATCGATTGTTCTATGACGGGGCGCTCAACCCGAAAACCCATTATCTCATCAGAAACATCTGCCAGTCCAGCTACGGAAAATTCCTGGAGAAGATTAACATCGCGGTGGTAATTCGGAGCAACCCTCAGCCTCACTGTCCCGCGTAGTTGGGCTAACAGCGTGAGGCGGGTCCACTTTCTTGCGGTGCCGGCAGCGTCACGGGCAATTCGGCAGAGGCGATCGAAAAGAAGAATATCTTGTCCGTCTTCGTTTACTGCGATCATCTCTTGAAGCCGATTTACGACCTCCGTCCGTAAAATGCCGCCTTCCGTTAGTCCTTCGAGCTTAAGTGCAATAAATTGTGAGTAGAAGCTTCGTTCTTCGTCCGATGCCGCCCCAATCAATCCGGCGAGGTCAATCCGTAAGGAGCGCTCGGCTGCCGCAGCTGCACCCCCAGGCGCGAAGCGCCTCGTGAAGTCTTCAGCCGACGGGCTACTCTTAGCCCAATCGATTAGTCGGTTGAGCGAGCGGAGCCGCCCAACGGAGACGTTCTCGACGACAAATCCATAGGCATCGAGATCAGCCTGAAAGTCTGCCATTTTGCGGGTATTCACGGCTCTCGCCATTACATCTCGGAAGTCTTTGTTCGAGATGGCTGCGCTGATCTGGATTTTTCGCTTGGCCTGAAGACTCAGGCGCCGAAGAGAGCCGACATCTTCCAGCTCGATGATTATGTCGTCCATCGGATGGCCGTGTCCATCCTGTTGGACCGCCACACTCTTAACGATCCCACTTAGAGGTGCGGCGCGCTCTTCTCGCAAAAGCGCGGCAAGATAGTATGCAACGACGGTGTCTTCGTAGGTAAAACCCGCCCCGCCGGTTAATTCAGTTGACGTGGCCTGTTCGACTGTTTCGTCGGTCAAAGCAATTTCCTGGGTTTTGCGCGATCGACGGTTTCCGCTACCGCAAGGTTGAATACAGCCCGTTATACGACCGCAAGGTAGGAGAGGCGAGCCCTTAAGACTAACGGATGACACGCGCGGAACGGCGTCGACACGCCGCTATTGCAGGCCGCCATGCTACCGCCGGGGACACCGGCGAGGTGAGGGCGCGTCGCGCTTTCCAGAAAAATAATCCGAGGTTCATCGAAGTAGTAATATACTGTAGTTCCGCATGTTCGTTTTTTGAGTGACGTAATGGTTAGGCGTACCAAGTCCTTAGTGATCGACGGTGCGACGGCTCCGACGATGCCGCGCTTCATCAAGCCACAGCTCGCCACGCTGAAGGCGAAGGTGCCCAAGGGTGCGCAATGGCTTCATGAAATCAAGTACGATGGCTACCGGGTACAAGTTCACCTGAACAAGGGAAAGACAACGGCCTTTACTCGCAACGGTTTGGATTGGACCAAACGGTTCTCGGTCATTGCCGGCGCCCTCGATCTTCCCGGTCAGGCGATCATCGATGGTGAGGTGGTGGTCATCAAGGACGGCCGTACCAATTTCTCGGAACTCCAAGCCGAGCTCGCCGCCGGTCGTCAGGACAGGCTGGTCTTCTACGCTTTCGATCTACTCTGGAGAGATGGTGATCTTAGGAAGCTCACGCAGCTTGAGCGCAAGCAAGCCCTATTAGACCTTCTCGGTGAGAACGGGGTCGAACCGCCCGTGTTGTACTCTGAGCACTTGACCAGCGACGGGCAGGAGATGTTCGAGCACGCCGCCAAACTGGGCTGGGAAGGTATCGTTTCCAAAAAAGCGAACGCATCATACCGATCGGAGCGGACCGAAGCCTGGGTGAAAATCAAGACCGTTCAGAAGGGGAAATTCCCGGTCATCGGATTCGTGAAGGATCCGACCGGCGTTGCCGCTCTCTACTTGGGGAAGAGGGTGGGCAAAGACCTCGTCTACATGGGTAAGGTCGGGACGGGTTGGTCGCGGACGATCTCTGGCCAACTCAGAAAGCAGCTTGATACAGTGGTCAGCCCGAAATCGAGGCTGACCAGACCGATCAAGAAGCCCAAGGCCGTTTGGGTCGAACCGTCGTTCACTGCCGAAGTTGAATATCGGGACATCACCTCGGAAGGGCTACTGCGGCAGAGTTCGTTCAAGGGTCTTAAGCGGGCTTAGGTTCGTCGGCCTCCCAGGCCGGAGTCGAATAATCAAGAGCGACCATCCGGCCCTCAAGCCATCCCCAATCAGACGCTTTCGGCTCGAAGGGACAACCGTTCCGTCTGGTGCCTCTATTGGATCGTCAAATTCGCGCGACCAGGACACGCTCAGCAAACGCCTTTGTTAAAATTGATGACCTCGCCCCAATTCGGTCGCGGGGCGCAGTGAAACGTTAGCGCGCGCGCGCCACGCATCCTTCCCCTGCGTGCCAGCAGATGGTATCGCGCTCGCCGAGCTAACCTACAAAAGCAATGTCTCCACCTTTGCCTGACGAGGCTCGCTTCAGTGCGCCAAGCCCGTTTCCGGATACTGTGAAGCGCAGCATGGCCGGACCTGCAGGGTCATCTCGGGTCAACCAATAATATTTTAGATCGTCGCATGCTTTAACGTTGAATACCGTACTTAGTCCCGTAACGACATCATGAAACACGACATGGTGCACCTTCAGTTCGGTGGAAATCGAGGGCAAACTCCCATTGTTTATCCTGGTCACTAATCTTTGGACCACTTCCTCCCGAGAAAGTCCCGCGTTCATGCCAAACTTGTTAGCAAATGCGTTGAGGCCACCTTCTAAATTATTGCAAACAAAAAACGTGTCAAAGCGTGCGTATGTTAGGACCACATTGAGGACATCGTTTGATAGCTGATCGATTAGTTCACCTCGTAGGATCACATGAAGCGTGTCTGGCGCCCACTGAAGTCCATCCTTACCTATCAAGCAGCCGGCGACACAACCGCCAATTCCGTGTGACGCCATCAGATTAAGAAAAATGGCAACGCGTTGCGTCATGCACATTGTCAGAACAAGACGGTCTGTCACTTGTGCTTTGGATGGCATCTTAAGCCATGCAAGAAGCTGTTCTTTGTCTTCCGGAAGGATACTGCCAATGCAAGCTGATGTTATCGCCTCGCCCATTAGGTTCAGCGCATCGTATTTGACAAGGTGCGGCCCAGCTGAATCATAGTAACCGAAGAGGGCCTCCAAACTTTGTACGTTCGGATCGTGTGAGCTTATCCAAGCGGCGTCAAAGGCGTTGCGTGGAGGCAGATAACGAGAGCTCTCAACGAAATTGGCAAAAATTTCGTTGATTGGGGATGCGTTTCCAGAAAAGGTTGCTGCCGAGTCTTGGTGCCTGAAAATTTTTAGAGCGGATTCTTCGACGGTCCCTTCAGCGCTCTGGTACTGCTTTTCCCCAAATGAACTGTAGTCACCGCCAGAAATCCGTGACTTGCCTGGCGCGGTTACAGCTGAATCGGCGGTGAGATACACAGCCTCAGCATCTACCCAGCCAACACACAGCGTCATGTCCGCCTCCGGTTAATGGCCGCTGTTCAAAAGGACTGGCTCCAATACCTTCACGCGAACAACCCGGCACCGGCCGGGGTGAACTTCACATACGTTCGGGACTCGTGCCGCCATAGCCAGCCACGCGCAATCGCGAGTTCTAACCCGGCCGTGTATTCCGCCGGGCTGCCGCCTTCCTTGAACAGGAACGGGCCGTTGAGCTTCTCGATATGGATGCGACCGTCCTGGACGGCCTCGGTTGCGTTCGCGATCTCCAGCAGCTTGCGCGCGGCGGCTTCAGGGTCGGCGAAGGGGCGACTGGTGGCGTATTTCATTCTTCTCGCACTTTCTTTGGATCCTGCTTGTCGTTCATGCCGCAGCTTTGTCCTCTTTGTCAGCGCCCCGCATTACGATCTTGAGGGTGTTGTCTGGTAGTGGCCGCTGCAGCGCCTTGGCTTCATCCCAAGGCGCCCGCATCCACACATCGCACTCTTCGTCGCTTGTGAGGATCACCGGCATAGCTTTGGGATGGATCGGCTCAACGACGGCGTTCGGTGACGTCGTCAGGAAGCCATAGACCAAGTGAGGGCCGGGGATCGGCTTGGACTTCGTGCCGCGGTCGCCCTTGAAGTCAGTCCAGATGCCAGCAAAGGCTGCCAGCGGCCGGGCGTCACTGAGCGCGAACCAGACCACGTCCTTTTTCTTCGTTTCCGGGTTCGGCTCTGGCGCATATTCGGAGAAGCTGTTGAAAGGCACCAGACATCGGCTTTCCGGCTTCAGCCAGCCTCGCCAGTGCGGGGAGGACGTGTTCCTGATGTTGGTCACCGGCGGCCCACCGAATTTAGGCGGCGGCGGCATACCCCAGCGCATAGTCACAAGTTCGGTGCCGTGGTCGGTATTGCGCACGACTGGCGCGGGGTAATCGGGAAAGACGCCCGGCATCGGCGGCAAGTTGCCCACATAGCGATTGACGACGCGGAACAGCGCGGCAATGGCCGCCTGGTTCGTTGTGATCGAATAGAGGTTACACATCGCGCTCTTGTTTCAGTTTCTGCGGCAACACCATCACAAACGTGTCTTCGATTTCCGCCGCTCGATACTCGTCCACGGCGTAAACATACATAACTGTGCCATCAAATTCATCGAACTGGACGCCTCGGAAAAGACGGTCGAAGTTATCTGCCCCAACAATTAGTGCCATTCGAGCGGCTATCGCCTGATCTTGAACAAGTGAGATTTTCATCGCTTACGCCTCGCCTTTTGTGGCTCCGGATCCGGCCGCGCATAGGTCAGCCCCAAGATGTGTGCTCGCTGGCGCCGACTGTAGTGCCGTCCGGTGCTGCACGGCTCGCAGTACAATGCCGCCTCCAGCTTCCAGACCGGTGTCTCCGGCGGCTGCTTCAGGCGGCGTAGCGGGACGAGGGACACCCGATCACAGCGGTTGCACTTGGCCTCAAGGAGATCGAAGCCGCCGTTGATAGCCTTGCCGATCGTAGGCTCGGCCTGGGGATCGCCGGGCGAGGGCATCGCCGGGCCGCCGGCCCACATGATCGCATTCCAAGCTTCGCATTCCAGCCGGTCGGCTTCGCGGATTTTTGCCTCGGCTGCGCTCCGGATCAGCACCGATTCCCGATAGGCGCTTTCGTGGATCCCGTGGGCATACCGGATGCCCTTAGCCTGCGCCTTGCGGTCGCCGCCTGAGAGCGGAATGTGGATGATGCGCGGGGACATCAGCCGGGCTGGTCTCTGGTCGGACCCAGCGCGCACCATTCTCGAGCTAAGATCCCCGTTTCCTCGACCACGCGAGTAAAGTCGGCGACCGTCTTCTCATTGATAATGGACGGCTGCGGCTCCGCGGGCCCTCGAATGATCTTCGGGACATTGCGGTCGATCAGCAGTGTAAAGAGACGAGGTGCCATGCCGTACACTAAACGCGGCAAGGTCATTCCGGGAACGGATGTGACCCACTATTTCGACCTGTCGCCGAAAGTGGGTCAACCAGGACCGAAATATCGTGAAATTTCAATGCGGGATTTAGGTAATGGCTCCCCGGGCTGGATTCGAACCAGCGACCATTCGATTAACAGTCGAATGCTCTACCGCTGAGCTACCGAGGAATAGGCGAAACAAATGTTCGCGAGCCGGGAGCGTATAACAAAGCCTTTCGGGCTTGCAAAGGACCAAATGTCCATCCCCGGTGCGATCGTGTACGGGGCCTGAAATCCCCGGCGGTTCAAGGATTTGCCGCCAAATCCGGTGCGGCGCGGGACATAACCGGCAACGCGCCTGTGCAAAGGCGGCATCCGCGCGGAGCATGGCGCTAGCCGCCAATTCGACTCAATCCGATCCGAGTTTTGGAATTGCCGGGTTTCACGGGAGCCGAATCGATGCCAGCCAATGCCGCCGACCTGATGAGAGCCGTGCCGTCGATCGTGCCGAGCGACATTCCTGATCTCAGCGACGACGAATGCCTGTTCCGGCTGGCGCAAGCGCTTGTGGAACATGATTCCGAGCATCTGGACGAGGTGGCGCAGCTGATCGGCCGGCTTGCGGTCACGATCGAGTAGGGCGCCTTTCCTTCCGAATCCTGCACCTGGCAGGCCCGCCTGTCCGGCGTGTTGCGTTTTGCCGGAGCTTGTACCAAAGATGACCCTGGTTTCACCGGCGGCAACGCCGCTTGCTTTCAGGGTCTTCGCCAATGTCCGGTTTTTCGACCGCGCGCCAGAAAATGGTCGATGGTCAGGTGCGTCCCAGCGACGTCACCGATATCCGCATCATCGACGCCATGCTGGCGGTGCCGCGCGAGACCTTTGTCCCCGAAAACAAGCGCGCTCTGGCCTATCTGGACCTCGATCTCGAGGTCGGCGAGGGCGCTTCGGAAAAGCAGTTCCTGATCCAGCCGGCGGTGCTGGCGAAGATGCTGCAGGCCGCCGAAATCAAGGAAACCGACAATGTTCTGGTGGTCGGCTGCGCCAGCGGATACGCCGCCGCCGTGATCGGCAAGTTTGCCAGGCAGGTCCATAGCGCGACAGGCGCCGACGGGGATCCCGCCAGGGCGCCCTTCGACGTCATCGTCCTGAACGGCGCGACCGAGGTCGTGCCGCAAAAGCTCTATGGGCAACTCCGGGACGGCGGCCGGCTGGTCGGCGTTTTCGCGATGTCGCAGCCGCAGCGGGCTACCATCGTGACGCGTTCCCATGGCGATTTCGGGAACCGGGCGCTGTTCGACGCCGCCGTGCCGGTGCTGCCGGGCATGGAGCGGCTTCCAGCGTTCGTTTTTTAGGCTTTCAAGCGAAAGCCTGCCCCGGACTTGATTCGGGGTGGAACCCGGATCGCGCCCGGAAAACGCGTCAAAACAAAAAGCCGCCCGCTGAGGCGGTTAAAATCCCGTTCTGAATCAGAAGTGTGGCCCGTTTGCCCCACGTGAAGAGTTTCGACCGGTTTCGCTTGCTGGGTGGTTCCGTCGGGGCCCGGTGCGGAATAAGGTGAGCCGGGACTCACTTCGACTGAAGCGGCGTCCGGTTGTGTTTTGGCCGGCGAACTAGATGATTGGATCACCATTGATGCGTGGGGTGAAGGTTTTTGCCGGAGCTGCGGCTTCGGTCCTTCTGTTAACTTTGATGGGCCCGACGCCCGCCCTTGCCGATACGATCGAGGCCGCGCTGGTGCGCGCCTATCAGAACAACCCACAGTTAAACGCGCAGCGGGCCCAGGTGCGCTTCACCGACGAAGCCGTGCCACAGGCATTGTCGGGCTATCGCCCGAGGGTCGCCGTCACCGCCAGCGCCGGTTATCAATATACCGATACCCGCCTGACGTCCGGCGGCACCCCGGACGTGATCGTGCGGACCGGAGTTCATGGCACCAATGCGCCGCGCAGCGTCGGCGCCACCATCACGCAGAATGTGTTCAATGGTCAGCAGACCGCCAACAGGACCCGCGCTGCCGAAAGTCAGGTTTCCGGTGCGCGCGAAGCCTTGCGGGCGCTGGAGCAGACCGTGCTGCTGTCGGCGGCCACGATCTACATGGACTATCTGCGCGACTCCGCGATCGTCGAGGTTCAGAAGAGCAACGTTCGCGTGCTCGAACAGACGCTGAAGCAGACCAAGGACCGTTTCAATGTCGGCGAAGTGACCCGCACCGACGTCGCGCAATCGGAAGCACAGTTGGCCGCCGGCAGGACCCAGCAGCTCACCGCCGAGTCCAACCTGAACACGACGCGTTCGAACTTCCGCCGCATCATCGGCAATGAGCCGGTAGCGCTGGCCCCGGGTTCGCCGGTCGATCGCTTTTTGCCGGGCACGCTGCCCGGCGCCGTCGAACTTGGCCTGACGCAAAATCCGAACGTCACCGCGGCGATGTACGGCATCGACGTCAGTTACATGCAGGTCAAGGTCAACGAGGGCGCGTTGTTGCCGACCGTGAACCTGGTGGCATCGGTGCAGCAGGCCTACGAACAGCAGATGACGGTCTTCAGTACGTTCGGGGCGTCGGCCGTCGCGCAGCTCAATGTCCCGATTTACAATGGCGGCGCCGAATATTCGTTGATCCGCCAATCCAAGGAAACCCTGGCGCAGCAGCGCCTCACTCTCGAACAGCAGCGGGATCAGGCCCGCGCCAACGTCGTCACCGCCTGGGGACAGTTAGTGGCCGGCAAGGCGCAGGTGCAGTCGGCACAGGCGCAGGTGACGGCGTCCGAGATCGCGCTCAACGGCGTGCGCGAGGAAGCCAAAGCCGGACAGCGCACCACGCTCGACGTCTTGAACGCGCAGCAGGCGCTGGTCAACGCGCGTGTCGCGCTGGTCACCGCCCAGCACGACCGCGTCGTCGCGTCCTACTCGGTGCTCAACACGATCGGGCGCTTGTCTCCGATCGTGCTCAAGCTGCCGACCACGACCTATGATCCGAGCGTGCATTATCATCAGGTGCGCGACAGCTGGGCCGGTGTTCGCACGCCCGATGGCCGCTGATATCCCGCCACCCGCATGCGTGCGGGATGACAAGCGTCTCCTTGGGAATCACAAGCGTGATCCCTGTGGATCACGAGCGTGACCTCCGGATGACAAGCGTCATCGTGGGATGACAATGTCATTCGGCCGGAATGATTCACCACCCGACGGGGAGTACGCCGGGTGTGTTGTTGCAATCACTTGTTGCCGTGACATAACTTTCTTGGAGGCAGCAGGGCGATTCGCACAGCTTTTACGTCTACAGGCCGCGAGCCGGGTTGCTTTTGGGGAGCGGAACCCCGCGCGACGTATCGTGTGGGGTTGATCTGGGGACAAGTCTGGCTTGCGCGATGAAAATCCCGGCCTGCATATCCGGAACCGGCAAATCCCGAGTGGCTTGGTGTAAAATGGTTTCGATGTGGAGTCGGCGATGACGCAGCCTGCAAAGGTCCAAGAGCCCTCGATGGAGGAGATTCTGGCGTCGATCCGTCGTATCATCGCTGACGACGAAGCCAAACCTGCTGACGCAAAGCCGGCTGCAGCCGAGAAGCCCGCCAGCCCGCCGCCATCAGCGAAGCCCGAGCCTCCGGCCGCCAGGCCGACGGCGATGAAGGATATTCCGCCGTCGGCGATCGCTCCCAAACCTTCTGAAGCAAAGCCAGCCGCCGCTGCGCCCAAGCCCGCGCCTGCGCCGGAGCCCGCCGCCAGTAACAACCAGGACGACATCGACGCGATGCTGGCAAGCCTCGACGCGGCGACGCCAGAGGCCGACATTCGGCCGGCGCAGCCCGAGGCCGACGTGTTCGAGCTCACCGATGAGATGGCGGTGCCGGATCCGCAGCCCGCGGCATCTTCATTCCACAAGATCGAGCCGCAGGACGACATCGAGTTCACCGAGACCGCCGCCGCCAAGACGCTGCACCGGCAGCCGGCCTACGAGCCGCCGCCGTTTGAAAGCGCCGCGGCAGCTTCGCCGGCGCAGCAGATATTGTCGCGCTCGACCGTCTCCGCGGTCGAATCCGCCTTCAATTCGCTGGCCAACACCGTGCTCAGCAACAACGCCCGGACGCTGGAAGATCTGGTCAAGGAAATGCTGCGGCCGATGCTGAAATCCTGGCTCGACGACAATCTCCCGGGCTTGGTGGAGAAGCTCGTCAAAGCCGAAATCGAGCGGGTTTCGCGCGGGCGTTAACCAGCCTGCAGCCGTTTGGCCCTTATTCAGCCACCACCATTGGGCTTTATCGTGCTTTCGGCGTACAGGTCCGGTTGACTTGATGCCGTGCGGCGGCTTTCTAGGGGCGCGTAAGGTTCCTGATTGCTTCAGAGTCGGGCGCTAGTCTGTTGTTTTAAACGCGTTTTCCTGGCGCGAACCGATCCAAAATTCGCCCGAAAACGCTATCGCTTCCTCAAGACCCCAATTGCATTGTCATGATCGAGAAAAACTACCAGCCCGCCGATATCGAAAGCCGCATGTCGGCCATCTGGGAGGAGAGCGGCGCGTTCAAGGCCGGCCGCCCCGAGCGGCGCGACGCCGAGCCCTTCACCATTGTGATCCCGCCGCCGAACGTCACCGGCTCGCTGCACATGGGCCACGCGCTCAACAACACCTTGCAGGACATCCTCTGCCGCTTCGAGCGGATGCGTGGCCGCGACGTGCTGTGGCAACCGGGCACCGATCATGCCGGCATCGCCACCCAGATGGTGGTCGAGCGGCAATTGATGGAACGGCAGGAGCCGGGCCGCCGCGAATTGGGGCGCGCGAAATTCCTCGAGCGGGTCTGGCAGTGGAAGGCGGAAAGCGGCGGTGTCATCGTCAACCAGCTAAAGCGGCTCGGCGCCTCCTGCGACTGGTCGCGCGAACGCTTCACCATGGACGAGGGCCTGTCGCGCGCGGTCGTAAAAGTGTTCGTCGAACTGCACCGTGAAGGCCTGATCTACAAAGACAAGCGCCTGGTGAACTGGGACACGAAATTGCTGACCGCAATCTCGGATCTCGAAGTGCAGCAGGTCGAGGTCAAGGGCAGCCTGTGGTACCTGCGCTATCCGATCGAGGGCAAGACCTTCAGCCCGGACGATCCCACCACCTTCATCGTGGTCGCGACCACGCGGCCCGAGACGATGCTGGGCGACACGGCGGTTGCCGTGCATCCGGACAACGAACGGCTCGGGCACCTGATCGGCCAGCACGTCATCCTGCCGCTGGTCGGCCGCCGCATTCCGATCATCGGCGACGACTACGCCGATCCCGAGAAGGGATCGGGCGCGGTCAAGATCACGCCGGCGCACGATTTCAATGACTTCGAGGTCGGCAAGCGGCACGGCCTGGCACGGGTCAGCGTGCTCGATCAGGAGGGATGCCTCGCGCTTGTCGATAACGAAGATTATCTGCGAGACCTGCCGGAAGGCGCGTCGCAGTTCGCCGAGGAATTCCACAACGTCGAGCGCTTCGCCGCCCGCAAGCGGATCGTCACGCGCCTGGAGGAATTTGGTTTCCTCGAGAAGATCGAGCCCAACACCCACATGGTGCCGCATGGCGATCGTTCCGGCACCGTGCTCGAGCCGTATCTGACCGACCAATGGTATGTCGACGCCAAGACGATGGCGCAGCCCGCGATGGCGGCGGTGCACAGCGGCGCGACGACGTTCGTGCCGAAGAACTGGGAAAAGACCTATTTCGAATGGATGGAGAACATCCAGCCCTGGTGCATTTCCCGCCAGCTCTGGTGGGGCCACCAGATCCCGGCCTGGTACGGGCCTGACGGCAAGGTGTTCGTCGCCGAGACCGAAGAGGAAGCCGTCGGCAACGCGCTCGGCTATTACGTCGAGCAGGAAGTCATCACGCCGGAGCAGGGGCAGGCGATGGCGGAGGATCCCGCCCAGCGTGAAGGCTTCATCACGCGCGATGAAGACGTGCTCGACACCTGGTTCTCCTCAGGTCTGTGGCCGTTCTCGACGCTCGGCTGGCCCGACGAGACGCCGGAGCTCGCGCGTTACTATCCGACCAACGTGCTGGTGACCGGCTGGGACATCATCTTCTTCTGGGTCGCCCGGATGATGATGATGGGCCTCCACTTCAAGAAGGAAGCCCCGTTCTCGACCGTCTACATCCACCGCCTGGTTCGCGATGAGAAGGGCGCGAAGATGTCGAAGTCGAAAGGCAACGTCATCGATCCCCTCGGCGTCATCGACGACTTTGGCGCCGACGCATTGCGCTTTGCGCTGGCGCGCGGCGCCGCGCATAACCATGATATCAAGCTGTCGCCGCAACTCGTTGAAACCAATCGCAATTTCGCGACCAAGCTGTGGAATTCCTGCCGCTTTGCCGAGATGAATGGCTGCGTCATGCCGGCGGGTTTCGATCACACGAGCGCCAACGAAACCCTCAACCGCTGGATCGCGCATGAAACCTCGCGCGCTACCCGTGAAGTCACCGAGGCGATCGAGGCCTATCGCTTCAACGACGCGGCGAATGCGATCTATCGCTTCGTCTGGAACGTCTATTGCGACTGGTACATCGAACTCGCAAAGCCGATGTTGCTGGGCGAGGAGGGCGCGGCGAAGACCGAGACCCGCGCGATGGTCGCTTGGGCGCGCGACGAAATCCTGAAGCTGCTGCATCCGTTCATGCCCTTCATCACCGAGGAATTGTGGGCGGTGACGGCCAAGCGCGACGGCCTGCTGGTGCTGGGGGAATGGCCGCGCAAGGCAGGGGCGGCGACGGCGGACCAACTCGCATCGATGGCCTTGGCGGGCCCGAACGATGCGCTGATCCCGCCGATCATGGCCGCCCTCGACGCCGGTGATTTCAGCGATCCTGCAGCGGAAGCCGAAATCGGCTGGGTGGTCGACCTCGTCACCGCGATCCGCTCGGTGCGCGCGGAAATGAATATCGCGCCTGCGACGCTAACGCCGCTGGTGCTGGCCGGTGCTTCCGACGAGACCAAGGATCGTGCGCAACGCTGGAGCGATACCGTCAAGCGCATGGCGCGGCTTGGCGAGATATCCTTTGCCGATCGTCCGCCGGAAGGCGCCGTGCAGCTATTGGTGCGCGGCGAAGTCGTGGCGCTGCCGCTCAAGGGCGTGATCGATCTGGCGGCCGAGAAAGCCAGGCTCGACAAGGAAATCGCCAAGGCCGACGCCGACATCAAACGCGTCGACGCCAAGCTCGGCAACGAAAAATTCGTGGCCAATGCGCCCGAAGAGATCGTCGAGGAAGAGAAAGAAAAGCGCGAGGCGGCCGTGGCGCGCAAAGAAAAGATTCTCGAAGCGCTGGAGCGGCTGAAGAACGCGTCGTAGAGAACGCTGTTCGATCCGTCATCCCCGCGCAACGGCTTCGCCGTTGTCGCTGGAGGTGCGAGCCTCTTCGGCGAGCCTCGAAGGACGACGGCCCGTCTGTGGCCGATTCATCCTTCGAGGCTCGCCGAAGACGGCGAGCGCCTCCCGAGCGAACGCAAGTGCGTTCGTCCGGGGATGACGGATCACATCAGTTCGGAGCCAACTAGCATGCTGGACCACGTCTCCATCACCGTCTCCGACATCGCCGCCGCCGAGCGGTTCTACGACGCCATCATGAAAGCGCTCGGGGTAGTCAAGGTCGGCCGTCGCGACGACTGGCTTGGCTATGGCGAACGGGCGCGCCCGGCGTATCCGGACCGGGTCTATCTCACCATCCGCAAGGGTCCGAAGCCCGAGGACGCCTTTGGCCGCCACTGGTGCTTCAAGGCGCGATGGCAAACCCAGGTCGATGCCTTCTGGGACGCCGGCATTGCCGCCGGCGGCACCGACGACGGGGCGCCGGGTCTGCGCGACTATCACGCATCGTACTACGCCGCGTTCCTGCGTGATCCCGACGGCAACCGCATCGAGGCCGTGTGCCATCACGCGGTGTGAAAAGCGAGATACCGCCGCGACAAATTGACACGACGGGCAAATCAATTCTGATTGTCAGAAACTGTGTCAAGCCCCGAAATAAAAAATATTTCGCTTTCGCCGTCGGGCAAATCATCTCTACGAGTTTGCGTTATCCCGTCCCACTCAGAGGGACGTCGGCCGTCGTCACGACGAGGGGCGGGTTGCGATGGACGTAACAGTTGCGATTGACGGTCGCGGCTGAAGCGTACGGCGAAAGCGAGTGGTCCTGGCGCCCGTAACGGCGTTAAGCCTTAAGGGAGCTAACGCTTCCGAGGGGCGACGGTGGCAGTAGAGGCCGTCTCACCGGGGAGAGCGCGTGATAAGCCGTAAAGCCATTGCGCAGGGAAGGCTGGGTGTTCTCCGCTGCCCTGTATGCTCGTGTGCAGCCTACTTAGCACAATTCGCACACGAGACCGCGGGTGCAGCGCGCACCCGGTCTTCCCTGCGCCCTCTATTCTCGAGGGCAAGGAAGTCACTTGCAAACCTCGGGCGCAATGCGTCGCGAGAATGCGAAACTGTTTCCACGTCATTGCGAGCGCAGCGAAGCAATCCATCGTGCGGCAAAGAAAGAATGGATTGCTTCGTCACAAGTGCTCCTCGCAATGACGAAACGATCAAAACGCCTTGCTCAAAAACCGCGAGCCCTTCAATCCATACCGCCACGGAAAATCCACTGCCTTGGTGATGCCGATGCGAATGCCGGTGAGGATCTCTACGTCGCCAAGGCGCGCATGCAGCGCGATCGGCGGCGCATCGAGCGGGAGTTCGCTGTGCTTGATCGTGATCCCCAGCGCCTCGCACAGTTTGCCGGGACCCGAGCACAGCGTGCGCTCGTCATGCAGGCCGCGGCGGCGGCGCATCGCCGGAATGCCGTGGGTCGGTTGCAGCGCGCGGATCAGCACCGCGCTGGCCGAGCCTTCTTTTTCGCAGACGAAATTGACGCACCAATGAATGCCGTAGGAGCGATAGACGTAGGAAAAACCGGGCGGGCCGAACATCACGAGGTTCCGCGGCGTCGGACCCCGGTACGAATGCGCGGCCGGATCGGTGTGATGATAGGCCTCGACCTCGACAATGATGCCGCCGACGCCGTCGATGAGCAGCGTGGCGCCGATCAGGTCGGGCGCCACCTCATGCACGCTGCGGGCAAAAAACGCGCGTTTCAGCGCCTTGCCGAGGCGAGGGACCTTTGCTTCGGCCGGATTGGAGATTTGAACCATTTTGAGGTGAGAATCAGCGGGAACAGGAGGGAAAGGTCGCAATATCTTGCATGTTTCTGCTAGGTTCGGCGAGCCGGTTGCGGGCCTTCCGCAACTGAGGTTGCGGCGCAGTGCGACACGGATTAGCTAAGGTTTCCAAGAGTTTTCGGACATATTCAGGCTTCAAATGGTCGTTCTCGTCGATACCGTCTCGTCCAACCAGGTTCGCCCGCGCCACCCCGAAAAGGTGAACCGGCCGGATGCGCTGTCGCCGCCGAAGCCGGACTGGATCAGGGTGCGCGCGCCGAATACCCGCGGCTACGCCGATACCCGCAAGATCGTGAAAGAGAATGGCCTCGTCACGGTGTGCGAGGAGGCCGGCTGCCCGAATATCGGCGAGTGCTGGGACAAGAAACACGCCACCTTCATGATCATGGGGGACACCTGCACGCGCGCCTGCGCGTTCTGCAACGTCAAGACCGGGATGCCCGGCGCGCTCGATGCCGCCGAGCCGGAACATGTCGCGGAAGCCACCTTCAAGCTCGGGCTCGCCCATATCGTCGTGACCTCAGTGGATCGTGACGATCTCGCCGATGGCGGCGCGGAGCATTTTGCCCAAACCATCCGCGCGATCCGCGCCCGCTGCCCGTCCACGACCATCGAGATCCTGACGCCGGATTTCCTGCGCAAGGAAGGCGCGCTGGAGATCGTCGCGGCTGCAAAACCCGACGTGTTCAACCACAATCTGGAAACCGTGCCGTCGCGCTATCTCACGGTGCGGCCGGGCGCGCGTTACTTCCATTCGATCCGGCTGTTGCAGCGGGTCAAGGAAATCGATCCGACCATCTTCACCAAGTCCGGCATCATGGTGGGCCTCGGCGAGGAGCGCCACGAGGTGCTCCAGGTGATGGACGATCTGCGCTCGGCGGATGTGGACTTCCTCACCATCGGGCAATATCTGCAGCCGACCCGCAAGCACCACGCCGTG
This sequence comes from Bradyrhizobium sp. AUGA SZCCT0169, assembly GCF_018130085.1. Classification (NCBI taxonomy): domain Bacteria; kingdom Pseudomonadati; phylum Pseudomonadota; class Alphaproteobacteria; order Hyphomicrobiales; family Nitrobacteraceae; genus Bradyrhizobium; species Bradyrhizobium sp. AUGA SZCCT0169. The sequence goes on from NZ_JAFCMC010000025.1 coordinate 46,651, forward strand.
ATGCGCTACGTGACCCCGGACGAGTTCGCAGGCTACGAGAAGGTTGCCTACACCAAGGGGTTTCTGATGGTGTCGGCGAGCCCGCTGACCCGCTCCTCGCATCATGCCGGCGATGATTTCGCCAGGCTGCAGGCGGCGCGTGCGGCGCGATCCCGCTGAGATAGCCGATGCCTAGGTTTTCAAGCAAGCGGCGGGCACATCACACCGCCCAGCAGATGTTCGATCTGGTCGCCGACGTCGAGCGCTATCCGGAATTCGTGCCGTTGTGCCATTCGCTGAAAATCCGTCAGCGCACGCCGCAGCCTGACGGCACCGAGATCGTGGTCGCCGACATGACGGTGTCGTTCAAGCTGGTGCGGGAATCCTTCACCAGCCGGGTGACGCTGGACCGTCCCAATCTGAAGATCATGGTGGAGTATCTGAAGGGCCCGTTCAGCAATCTGGAAAACCGCTGGACCTTCGAACCCAAATCCGAAACCGATTGCGATGTCGGCTTCTTCTTAGCTTACGAATTCAAGAGCCGGATGCTGGCGATGCTGATGGGCACGATGTTCGACGCCGCGTTCCAGCGCTTTGCAGCGGCGTTCGAAAAGCGGGCGAATGTGGTTTATGGAAAGCGGGCGTGACATGACGGCATTGGAACGCGTCGGCTTCATCGGCCTGGGCGGAATGGGGCGCGGGCTGGTCAAGAACCTCCTCGCCAAGGGTGTCGCCGTCACGGCGTACGATTTGAACCCTGAGGCGGTTGCCATTGCCAAATCCCAGGGCGCGACGGCGGCGGGCGGTCTTCGCGACATCGGCGAATGCCGCATCATCATGATTTGCGTCAATGCCGCCGAGGACGTCGAGGCGCTGCTGACGGGACCGGACGGACTGCTCGCCCGACCGGTGAATTTCGTGGTCGTCGATCACACCACCGGCAGCCCGCAAATGGTCGATAAACTCGATCGACTGGTGCGTGCAGCCGGCGGGCGTTATGCCGAGGCGCCGATGACGCGGACCCCGAAGCACGCGGACGCCGGCAAGGTCAATGTGCTCTATGGCGGTGACGGTGACTTGCTCGCAGAACTCAGGCCCTATTTCGAGCGCTATGCGGAGAACATCTTCCACATCGGCCCGCTCGGCCACGCCATCCGCCTCAAGCTGATCCACAACTACATCGCCTTTGCCAACGTCGCGGCGTGGTGCGAGGGGTTTGCGCTGGCGGCGAAGGACGGCCTCGATCTCAAGCAGCTGATCACCATCATCTCGGCCGCCGGCGGCAAGAGCGGCATGCTCGACCTCTACGGCCAGGCGACGCTCGACGGCGACTTTACCCCGCTGATGTCGCTGGCGAACGCCCGCAAGGACGTGCGCTATTACGCGCGCTGGCTGGAAGACGCCGGATTGCCCGGTTTCATGGCCGATGCCGTGCACCAGACCTACCGGCAGGCCGCCTTGCTCGGTCATGACGGCGAATCCTGCACGGCCGTGATCAAGGCTTACGAGGCCGTCACCGGCGTCGAGGCGCGCGTGCGGCCGAAAGATCGAAATCAAGGCGGTTGAATTCTACACGACTTGCAGAACAAAAGGACCAAGTGATGGACATCAAGGCACCCACGCGCACCGGCGGGCATATTCTGATCGATCAACTGGCCCTGCACGGTGCCGACACCGTGTTCGGCGTGCCCGGGGAAAGTTTTCTGGCTGCGCTCGACGGCATGTACCAGAACCAGCGGGTCCACTTCGTCAATTCCCGGCATGAGGGCGGCGCGGCCATGATGGCTGACGCCTATGGCAAGCTCACCGGAAAGCCCGGCATTGCCTTTGCGACGCGCGGCCCCGGCGCCACCAACGCCTCCGCGGGCGTTCATGTCGCGTTTCAGGATTCGACGCCGATGATCCTGCTGCTCGGCCAGGTCGGGCGGGACATGATGGAACGCGAGGCGTTCCAGGAAATCGATTACCGGCAGATGTTCGGGCCGATGACCAAATGGGTCGCGCAGATCGACGACGCGCGGCGGATTCCGGAATTCATCTCGCGGGCGTTTTATACCGCGACTTCCGGCCGGCCCGGTCCGGTGGTGCTGGCGCTGCCCGAGGACATGCTGACCGACGAGGCTGACGTTCCCGATGCGCAGCCTTACAAGCCGCAAACCGTCGCCCCGGGCGCGGAAAGCCTGCAACAGTTCGAGGAGTTGCTGGCCGCGGCCCGCAAGCCGTTGCTGATCGTCGGCGGCGGCGGATGGAGCGATAAAGCGCGCCGCGATCTCGAAACCTTCGCGACCGCGCATGAGGTGCCTGTCAGCGCTTCATTCCGGTGCCAGGATTATTTCGACAATCTGCACGCTGCGTACGCCGGCCATGTCGGCATCGGCATCTCCCCGAAATTCGCCGAACGGATTCGGGACAGCGATCTGATCATTGCGCTCGGCGCCCGGCTCGGGGAAATCACGACATCGGGGTATAGCCTGTTCGACATTCCGCAGCCGAAGCAGCCGCTGGTTCACATCTATCCGGATCCCGAGGAGATCGGCCGCGTCTACGCGCCGAAACTGGGCATCATTTCGGGGAGCGCGGCGTTCGCGGCTGCGATCAGCCGACTGAAGCCGAAGCATCAGCCGCGCGGCGACGAACTCAAGGCGGCGCATGCGGACTATCTCGCCTTTAATGAGCCGACCCGTTCGCCCGGCGATGTTCAGCTGTCGCGGATCGTGCGCGATCTCAGCGAACGGCTGCCGGAGGATGCGATCATCTGCAACGGCGCCGGCAATTACGCGGTCTGGGTTCATCGCTTCTGGCGCTATCGTCAATTCCGTACCGAACTGGCGCCGACATCGGGCTCAATGGGATACGGCTTGCCGGCGGCGGTTGCGGCCAAGCATCTGCACCCGAACCGACCGGTGATCGCATTCGCCGGCGACGGCTGCTTTCAGATGACCGGGAACGAGTTCATGACCGCGGTCGAAAACCGGCTGCCTCTCATCGTGATCGTCTGCAATAACGGCATGTACGGCACCATCCGCATGCATCAGGAGCGGCACTATCCCGGCCGGGTGTCCGGCACCAATCTGGCGAACCCTGATTTCGCCGGGCTCGCGCGTGCCTTTGGCGGCTTCGGCGCCCGGGTCGACCGTACCGAGGATTTTGCAAAGGCCTTCGACGAGGCGGTCGCTTCGCGCTTGCCGGCGATCATCGAACTCACGATCAGCCCGGAGGCGCTGACGCCGGCGGCCTCGCTCAGCGAAACCCGCGCCAAGGCTTTGGCCGCGGCGAAGTGAAGTGGCGGATCGCTAGGATCTCGGCGGCCGTCGTCGCTTGACGGCGCTGCCGCGGGTCGATCGCGCGACACGCGGGCGGAGCCGGCTGACGGCCGCGCGGCGCGGTTTGACGGATGCCTGCGGTCCGCGCGCCAGTTCCATCAGCATGCGCAGCGCCTCGACCACCGAGCGCTGGCGTACGCTGGTGCGGCCGATGGCGCCAAAGCGATGTTCGCGATGCAGGATGCGGCCGTCGCGCGAGGCGACCGCGAAATGCACGAGCCCAACCGGCTTGCCGGGTGTGGCACCACCGGGACCGGCAATGCCGGTGATGGAGACGGCCAGATCGACGCCGGCCTTCTCCAGCGCGCCGACCGCCATCGCGGTAGCGGTTTCCTTGCTGACCGCACCGAAGGTCGCCAGCGTCGTTACCTTGACGCCGAGCATCGCGCGCTTGGCATCATTGGAGTATGTGACAAAGCCGCGGTCGATGACGTCGGAGGAGCCGGGAATGTCCGTGAGCGCGCCCGCGACCAGGCCGCCGGTGCAGGATTCCGCGGTTGCAATCGTCAGCTTGCGCATCCGGCATAGATCGAGCAGCGAGCGGGAGAGGGCGCGGGCGTCGCTGCCGCTCATGCTATTGGCTCCGGCCTTGATCGTCCCAAGGAAGGCGGATGGTGGCGCTCGCGGTCGCGGCGATGCCTTCCTCGCGGCCGGTAAAGCCAAGCCGTTCGCTGGTGGTCGCCTTGACGGCGACGCGGGAGATGTCGAGCCCGGTGATCTCGGCGATGCGCGCGCGCATGACATCGCGCAGCGGTCCGATCTTGGGCCGCTCGCAGATCAAGGTGACCTCGAGATTGGCAATCCGCCCGCCACGCGCGGTGACGCGATCGACCGCATATTTGAGGAACTTGTCGGAAGCAGCGCCCTTCCACTGCGGATCGCTGGGCGGGAAGTGCGAACCGATATCGCCGTCCGCCAGCGCGCCGAGGATGGCATCGACCATGGCGTGCAGGCCGACGTCGCCGTCCGAATGGGCGAGAAAGCCGCGCGTGTGCGGCACGCGGACGCCGCAGATCATCAGATGATCGCCGTCGCCGAAGGCGTGCACGTCGTAGCCGGTGCCGGTCCTGATGTCGCCGAGCATGGCACCGAGGCGGGCTTCCTCGCGGACGAAATCTTCAGGGGTCGTGAGCTTCATGTTCGCAGGATCGCCTTCAAAGGTCGCCACCGTCAATCCCGCCCATTCGGCGAGCGCGGCATCATCGGTGAAATCGCTGCGTCCCTCGCGCGCCGCGCGGCGATGCGCCTCGAGGATCACGTCGAAACGAAACGCCTGCGGCGTCTGCGCGATGCGCAGCCGCGCGCGGTCCGGCGTGGCCTCGACATTGCCGGCCTCACCAACCTGTTTGATCGTATCGGTGACGGCAATCGCAGGAACCGCAGCGCCAGTGCGGCCGGCGGCGTCGATCGCGCGCGAAATCACCGCTGGTGTCACGAATGGGCGCGCTGCGTCGTGGATCAGAACGATGTCGGGCTTCTCGCTGGCCAGCGCCTCGAGGCCGGCGTGCACCGACGCCTGGCGCGTCGCGCCGCCATTGGTTGGTGGTTGATGGCGCAACCCCGCGACGGCCTCGTTGAAGACCGCAGCATCATCGGGATTCACAACCGGCTGCACGGCGAAGACGTCGGGGTGGCGGCAGAACGCTTGCATCGCCCGGAAGATCACGGTCTGCCCGCCGATCGTACGGTATTGTTTGGGCCCTCCCGCGCCGGCGCGAAGTCCGCGCCCCGCTGCGACGAGGATGGCTGCTGTACGCTCAGGTTTCGGCATTGGACTCTAGTTACGGACGGATCGGGTTGAGGAGAGGGGATCGGGCCCCTGCGGCGCACAGCCCTTACCATGCCGAATGCGTAAAAACAGAGCGTTTCCCAATAGCTGTGGGAAAAGCAGTTTTTGTTGCAGTGCACTTGCACAAATGATAGAACTGTCTAAAGTGTAGGCATGAAGCTTGACTGCACAAGATTTGTGCTCACAATATGCGCCGACAGTAGCAATGCCGCTGCTGCCCTACCAATGAGAACACCGTGACCGGCTTGGACGACCCACGCCCTAAGACGTTGAAGATAGGCGACATTTCGGTCGCCAACCGGGTTCTTCTGGCGCCGATGTCCGGCATTACCGATGCCCCCTTTCGACGCCTTGCCGCCGCCCTTGGGGCAGGACTCGTCGTCTCGGAGATGACCGCCAGCGACGATCTCGTGCATGGCCGGCCGATGTCGGTGTTGCGCTGCGAGGCGACCGGGATCGGCCCGCATGTGGTTCAGCTTGCAGGCTGTCAAACCCACTGGATGTCGGAAGGGGCGAGGATTGCCGAGGCTGGTGGCGCCGACATCATCGATATCAACATGGGGTGCCCGGCGCGTCACGTGACCGGCGGCCAGTCCGGCTCGGCGCTGATGCGCGATCTCGACCATGCGCTCAAACTGATCGAGGCGACGATCGCGGCCGTCAAGGTTCCGGTGACGCTGAAGATGCGCCTCGGCTGGGATCACGGCTCGCTCAACGCCCCCGAACTCGCCCGCCGCGCGGAAGCCGCCGGCGTGCAGATGATTGCGGTGCACGGCCGCACGCGCTGTCAATTCTACAAGGGCGAGGCGGACTGGAGCGCGGTGCGCGCGGTCAAGGATGCGATCTCGGTGCCGCTCGTCGTCAACGGTGACATCACGTCGTTCGAAAAGGCGGTCAGCGCGCTCGGAATGTCTGACGCCGATGCCGTGATGATCGGGCGCGGTGCGCAGGGGCAGCCCTGGTTGCCCGGCCAGATCGGACGCCAGCTGGAAACCGGAAAGCCCGAAGCCGCCCCCTCGTTGGCCGAACAACTCGCCCACATCCGCGCGCTCTATGACGAAGTCTGCCGCCTTTACGGCTTGCGCATCGGCCTCAAGCACGCGCGCAAGCATCTCGGCTGGGCGCTCGAGATCGCTGCCGAATGCAGCCGCGCGCCGGCGGAGAAACTCAAGAGCTGGCGGCAAAAGATACTGACTTCGGAGGATCCGCACCGGGTACATCGATCGCTCCAGGACGCCTACGACGATTTTGCATGGAGTGCTGCAGCATGAATTCGGCCGCAGAACAACGCCGGCGCTTGCCCTCCGAAAGCGATGCGATCCTCAATGCGCTGCCGAATCCGGTGCTGCTGATCGCGCCCGACGGGCGCATCATCGACGCCAACATCGCCGCCGAATCGTTCTTCGAGATTTCGACCCAGTTCCTGCAACGGCAGTCGCTGAAGGAGCTGGTGCCATTCGGCAGTCCGCTGCTGGCGCTGATCGATCAGGTGCGATCGAGCGGCTCGCCGGTCAACGAGTACAAGGTCGATCTCGGCACGCCCAGGATCGGCGGCGACCGCCAGGTCGATCTTCACGTCGCGCCGCTGACGGAGCGACCGGGCCACATCGTCGTGATGCTGCAGGAGCGCACCATCGCCGACAAGATGGACCGGCAATTGACGCATCGGAGCGCGGCGCGTTCGGTGATCGCGCTGGCGGCGATGCTGGCGCATGAAATCAAGAACCCGCTGTCCGGCATTCGCGGCGCGGCGCAATTGCTGGAGCAGGCGGCCTCATCCGAGGACCGCATGCTGACGCGGCTGATCTGCGACGAGGCCGACCGCATCGTCACGCTGGTCGACCGCATGGAAGTGTTCGGCGACGACCGGCCGGTGGCGCGCGGTCCCGTCAACATTCATTCCGTGCTCGACCACGTCAAACGACTGGCGCAATCGGGCTTTGCCCGCAACGTCCGCTTTGTCGAGGAATACGATCCGTCGCTGCCGCCGGTGCTGGCCAATCAGGACCAGCTCATTCAGGTCTTTCTCAATCTGGTGAAGAACGCCGCCGAGGCGGTCGCCGATCTCGGCAGCGATGCCGAAATCCAGCTTACCACCGCGTTCCGCCCGGGTGTCCGCCTGTCGGTGCCGGGCAAGAAGTCGCGGGTATCGCTGCCGCTTGAATTCTGCGTCAAGGACAATGGCTCCGGCGTACCGGAAGACCTGTTGCCGAACCTGTTCGATCCGTTCGTGACCACCAAGCAAACCGGCAGCGGGCTCGGTCTCGCGCTCGTTGCAAAAATCGTCGGCGATCACGGCGGTATCATCGAATGCGAATCCCAGCCGCGGAAGACCACGTTCCGCGTGCTGCTGCCGATGTTCAGTGCCACCAAACAATTCGACCAAAGCAATCGCGATGACGTTTCGGGTACGGCATCGCCTGCCTCACAGGCCGCAAGATGAGGAATATCAATGCCCGCAGGTAGCATACTTGTCGCTGATGACGACACCGCCATCCGCACAGTTCTAAACCAGGCTCTCTCGCGCGCCGGATATGAGGTGCGCCTGACCGGAAACGCGGCGACGCTGTGGCGATGGGTGAGCCAGGGCGAGGGCGACCTCGTCATCACCGACGTCGTGATGCCCGACGAGAACGCGTTCGACCTGCTGCCGCGGATCAAGAAGATGCGGCCGAACCTTCCCGTCATCGTCATGAGCGCACAGAACACCTTCATGACGGCGATCCGGGCCTCGGAGCGCGGCGCCTATGAATATCTGCCGAAGCCGTTCGACCTGAAGGAGCTGATCACGATCGTCGGCCGGGCGCTGGCGGAGCCGAAGGAGCGGGTGTCGAGCGCCGCCGACGAGGGCGAATTCGATTCGATCCCGCTGGTCGGCCGTTCGCCGGCGATGCAGGAAATCTACCGCGTGCTGGCGCGTCTGATGCAGACCGACCTTACCGTGATGATCTCCGGCGAGTCCGGCACCGGCAAGGAGCTGGTCGCCCGCGCGCTGCATGATTACGGCAAGCGGCGCAACGGCCCCTTCGTGGCGGTCAACATGGCGGCGATCCCGCGCGATCTGATCGAGTCTGAACTGTTCGGCCATGAACGCGGCGCGTTCACCGGCGCCAATACGCGGGCTTCCGGCCGATTCGAACAGGCCGAGGGCGGTACGCTGTTTCTCGACGAAATCGGTGACATGCCGATGGAAGCGCAGACCAGGTTGCTGCGGGTACTGCAGCAGGGCGAATACACCACGGTGGGCGGGCGCACCCCGATCAAGACCGACGTGCGGATCGTGGCGGCGAGCAACAAGGATCTGCGCATCCTGATCCAGCAAGGCCTGTTCCGGGAAGACCTGTTCTTCCGTCTCAACGTGGTGCCGCTGCGGCTGCCGCCGCTGCGCGAGCGCATCGAGGATCTGCCGGACCTGATCCGGCATTTCTTCTCGCTCGCCGAGAAAGACGGGCTGCCGCCCAAGAAGCTGGACACGCTGGCGCTGGAGCGGCTCAAGCAGCACCGTTGGCCCGGCAACGTGCGCGAACTCGAAAATCTCGCACGCCGGCTCGCTGCGCTCTATCCGCAGGACGTCATCACGGGTTCGGTGATCGACGGCGAGTTGGCGCCGCCGGCCGTGGCCTCGGGGGGCAATGCGCCGCTCGGCGTCGAGAATCTCGGCGGTGCGGTCGAGGCCTATCTGTCGTCGCACTTCTCGGGCTTCCCGAACGGCGTGCCGCCGCCGGGCCTCTACCATCGCATCCTCAAGGAGATCGAGGTGCCGCTGCTCACGGCGGCGCTCGCGGCGACACGGGGCAACCAAATCCGCGCCGCCGATTTGCTCGGCCTCAACCGCAACACGCTGCGGAAGAAGATCCGGGATCTGGATATTCAGGTCTACCGCAGCGGGGGCTAGCCGGTTAGATCTCGTCGAAATGCTGGTACAGAACGTTTCGCGGCCGGGCGCGCCGCGGAATTGTCGCAATTTGGCAACATTGTGATATGAATGCATCAGTCCGCGGCAGGCGGACACAAAGCCTTTCAGATCACCGATTGCCGGAATGACCACCGCAGAGACCTCGGCGCCTACGTTTGACCCGTCGCTTGCCCAATCCACAGGAGGAATCCTGCGGAAATGGGTGGCGCCGTTTGCGGTCGGGATCGCGCTGCTGTCGGCGTTCCTGACCTTTGTGGTGCTGAGCGGCCTGACACCGATCGAACCTTCGCGCAACGTCGTCTACTCCTTCCTGCTGATCAATGCCGCATGCATCCTGTTGCTGGTTGCCATCATCATCCGCGAAGTCTGGCTGGTGGTGCAGGCGCGGCGCCGCGGCAAGGCGGCGGCCAGGCTGCACGTCCAGATCGTGGGTCTGTTCTCGGTGATTGCCGTGCTGCCGGCAGTGCTGGTGGCGATCGTGGCCAACGTCACCATCGATCGCGGCCTCGACCGGCTATTCTCGGGCCCGACGCGGGAGGTGATCCAGAATTCGCTGATCATCGCGCGGGCCTACACCTACGAGCACGCGCAGCTCATCAATGGCGACATCCTGGGCATGGCCAATGATATCGCCAACGCGTGGCCGTTGTTCGTCCAGGACCGGCGTACGTTTCTGGAATTGCTGACGGCGAGTGCCTCCAAGCGCAACTTGCCGGGCACCATGCTGCTCGACAAGGAAGGCAACGTCGTGGTGTCCGCGCAAACCGGCATCAGGCAAGCCTTTGCGACGCCGCCAAAGGAATTGCTCGACAATGTCGGCGAGGACAAACCCGAGATTTCGGTTTTCCCGGAAGAGAATTACGTCGCCGCGGTGGTCCGCCTGCGGGCCTTCGACGATACCTTCCTCTACGTCGCGCGCCTGCTCGATCCACGGGTGGTTGGGCAGTTGCGGCAGACCCAGGCCAGCGTCGCCGAATATGCCCAGATCGAAGCACGCCGGCTCGGCATTCAGGTCGCCTTCGCGCTGATGTTCGCGGTGATCGCGCTTACGATCCTGATGGCGTCAGTGCTGATCGGGTTGAACTTTGCCAACTGGCTGGTGGCGCCGATCCGTAATTTGATGAGCGCCGCCAACATCGTCTCCACCGGCGATCTGCACGTCCAGGTACCCGTCCATAAATCGGAAGGCGATCTGGCCCAATTGGGCGAGACTTTCAACAAGATGACCCAGGAACTGCGCACCCAGCGCGATGAACTGGTCAGCGCCAGCGATCTGATCGACAGCCGCCGCCGTTTCATCGAAGCGGTGCTGTCCTCGGCCAGCGCCGGCATCATCGGCGTCGATGCCTCCGGCAGCGTCGGCATCCTGAACCGTTCGGCGGAAAAACTCATCGGTCATGTGGAATCGGAAACGCTCGATCATCCGCTGTCGGACGTGCTGCCCGAACTCGACGACATGATGAAAACCGCCCGCGAGGGTACGCAGAAGCTGGTGCAGGGCCAGATCACCATCACCCGCGACGGCCATGAGAGCAATCTGTCGGTCCGCGTCAGCGCCGAACAGACCGGGCAATCGCGCGACAGCTACATCATCACGCTCGACGACATCACGGATTTGGTTTCTGCGCAGCGCACCTCGGCCTGGGGCGACGTGGCGCGCCGCATCGCCCACGAAATCAAGAATCCGCTGACGCCGATCCAGCTTTCGGCCGAACGTATCCGCCGCAAGTTCGGCAAGGTCATTATCGAGGACAAGGGCATCTTCGAGCAGTGCACCGACACCATCGTGCGCCAGGTCGACGACATCAGGCGGATGGTCGACGAGTTCTCCCGCTTTGCGCGGATGCCGAAGCCGGTGATGGAAGGCGAGGACGTTGCCGATACCGTACGGCAGGCGGTATTCCTGATGAAAGTCGGGCATCCCGACCTCGATATCGAGACCGAAATCAAGCAAGACCCGATTCGGGCGCAGTTCGACCGCCGGCTGATTTCGCAGGCTTTGACCAACATCATCAAGAACGCGACCGAAGCGATCGAGCAGGTTCCGCCGGACGAGCTTGGCAAGGGTCGCATCGATGTCGTCGCCGCGCAAGAGAACGACGATATCGTGATCGACGTGATCGACAACGGTATCGGCCTGCCGAAGACGGCTCGCGCGCGCCTGCTAGAGCCCTACGTGACGACGCGGCAGAAAGGCACCGGGCTTGGGCTTGCGATCGTCGGGCGGGTGCTGGAAGACCATGGCGGCCGCATCGAGCTCAAGGATGCCTCTGACTTCCGGCCGGGGCAGCGCGGGGCATGGATGCGGTTGCGCTTTGCCGTCTCCGGTCAGGCGCCGAAGGCCGAAGCGAAAGAACCGGCTGCGGCCGTAAAAGAGCAGGGCGACGAAACAAAAGCGCCGGCTTCCGAAACCAATGAGGCGGCAAACGCGACTAATGATGAACCAAAAATCAAAGCCGCAACAGGCAACTGACAAGACAGGTGTAACCCATGGCCAGTGACATTCTGATTGTCGACGACGAAGCAGATATCCGGGACCTTGTTGCGGGCATTCTGGACGATGAGGGCTTCAGCACGCGGACCGCGCGCGACAGCGATTCGGCGCTCGCCGAGATCGCCAACCGTCGCCCCCATCTGGTGTTTCTCGACATCTGGCTGCAGGGCTCCAAGCTCGACGGCCTGCAATTGCTCGAGCAAATCAAAAAGGATCACGCCGACGTGCCCGTGGTGATGATCTCCGGCCACGGCAACATCGAAACGGCCGTCGCCGCGATCAAGCGCGGCGCCTATGACTTCATCGAAAAGCCCTTCAAATCGGACCGCCTGATCCTGGTGGCGACACGGGCGCTGGAGACCTCGCGCCTCAAGCGCGAGGTAAAAGAACTCAAGCAACTGGCTCCGGCTGCTAGCGTTCTGACCGGGCGCTCCGCCTGCATGAACCAGCTGCGCCAGACCATCGACCGGGCAGCCAAGGCCAACAGCCGCATTCTGATCGTCGGCCCTCCCGGTTCAGGCAAGGAGCTGGCGGCGCGGACGCTGCATCACGCATCGAGCCGCGCCGAAGGGCCGTTCGTCGTCATCAACGCAGCGGCGATCACGCCGGAGCGGATGGAAGTCGAAATGTTCGGGGTCGAGCAGACCAATGGCGAACAGGCGCGCAAGGCCGGCGCACTCGAAGAGGCCCATGGCGGCACGCTGTTCATCGACGAAATCGCCGACATGCCGCGCGAAACCCAGAACAAGATCCTGCGCGTGCTGGTCGATCAGACCTTCCAGCGCTCCGGCGGCACCGCCAAGGTCCATGTCGACGTCCGCATCATCTCCTCGACCGCGCGTAATCTGGAAGAGGAGATATCCGAAGGGCGCTTCCGCGAGGACCTTTATCACCGGCTATCGGTGGTGCCGATCCGGGTGCCCCCGCTGTCGGAACGCCGCGAAGATATTCCCGAACTGATCGACTACTTCATGGATCAGATTTCGATCGCGACCGGCCTGCCGAAACGCCAGATCGGCCAGGATGCCATGGCGGTGCTGCAGTCGCATGTCTGGCCCGGCAACGTCCGCCAACTCCGCAACAACGTCGAGCGGGTGATGATCCTGGCCGGCGGCGGTCCGGAAGCGATCGTCACCGCCGACATGTTGCCGCAGGACGTCGGCTCGATGGTGCCGGCCATGCCGACCAGCAACAATGGCGAACACATCATGGGCTTGCCACTGCGCGAAGCGCGCGAAGTGTTCGAGCGCGACTATCTGATTGCCCAGATCAGCCGGTTCTCGGGCAACATCTCTCGCACGGCGGAATTCGTCGGCATGGAGCGGTCGGCCCTGCATCGCAAGCTCAAGGCGCTCGGAGTTGGTTGAGCACGTGTTGCGCGAAAGCTATTTGCATCGCTTATTCGCGTGCTAGCCGGGCGGCGGCCGCAAGCGATTCTACGCCACCGATCCATGCAGTTGCTTGAGAATATTCATCTCTTTCCGGAGTTCTACGGAGAATGGTCACTAGGTTCCGCGTGGGTGACGCGCGAACTGGCTTGCCTAAAAACCGCGCGTACCCTCTAATCGAACTGCCGAGCCGACCGGAGGGGGATCTCAGGGGAAGCCGGCAGCCGGGGCAGGCTCCGTCAGAGAGCAACAACCGGTTAACAAAAAGAAGCACAAGACGGCGGGACAAAAACAATGGCGGCAGACCGCGCACAAAACCTACAAGACACCTTCCTAAATCACGTTCGCAAAACCAAAACGCCACTAACGATCTTTCTGGTCAACGGAGTAAAGCTGCAGGGGATTGTCACCTGGTTCGACAATTTCTGCCTGCTGCTTCGGCGCGACGGTCACTCGCAGCTTGTATACAAGCACGCGATCTCGACCATCATGCCGGGCGCTCCGATCCAGTTGTTCGAAGGCGGTGAGGATGCTCCGGCTTGAGAGTGACCTGATTGGAACCCCTCAATCGTGAAGGGGGCGCCGACCGTCCGCGGTCGGCGGGGGGCAAACAGACCGGGCGGGTGATCGTCATCGGTCCTTATTTGCGTATGCGCCGCGGCGATGTCGATGCGCAAGCGAACGAGGCTGTGCGCGATTCCGAGGCGCGGCTGGAGGAGGCCGCAGGTCTGGCGCGCGCCATCGACCTGTCGGTCGCCGATTCCCTGATTGCTCCGATCAGCCAGATCAGGCCTGCCACCTATCTCGGCAAGGGCAAGGTCGAGGAGATCCTCGGCCTCATCAAAGGCCACGACATTGAACTCGTGGTGATGGACTGCGCATTGTCGCCGATCCAGCAGCGTAATCTCGAGAAGGCCTGGGACACCAAGGTGCTCGACCGTACCGGGCTGATCCTGGAAATCTTCGGCCGTCGCGCCAAGACCAAGGAAGGCTCGCTGCAGGTCGAGCTTGCGCATCTGAATTATCAGCGCAGCCGGCTGGTGCGATCATGGACCCATCTGGAGCGCCAGCGCGGCGGCTTCGGCTTCATGGGCGGCCCAGGAGAGACCCAGATCGAGGCCGACCGACGCCTGATCGGCGACCGCATCACGCGCCTTGAGAACGAAATCAAGAAGGTGCAGGCGACGCGACGGCTGCATCGTGCTGGCCGCCAGCGGGTGCCGTATCGCGTGGTCGCGCTGGTCGGCTACACCAACGCCGGCAAGTCGACGCTGTTCAACCGCCTGACCCGCGCCGACGTCCAGGCCGCCGATATGCTGTTTGCTACACTGGATCCTACATTGCGCGCGCTGAGCCTGCCGCATGGCGGCAAGGCGATGCTGTCGGACACGGTCGGATTCATTTCCAACCTGCCGACGCAACTGGTGGCCGCGTTTCGCGCCACGCTGGAAGAGGTGCTGGAAGCGGACATCATCCTGCACGTCCGCGACATCTCGCACGAGGACGCAGAGGCACAGGAGCGCGACGTCGATGCCGTGCTGCGCCAGCTCGGGATCGACCCGGACGCAGGCGCGCGCATCCTCGAAGTCTGGAACAAGATCGATCGCTTCGATCCCGAGGAGCGTGACAACCTGCGCAACATCGCCGCGCGCCGGCCAGAAGAGCGGCCGTGCTTCCTGGTATCCGCCGAGACCGGCGAGGGGATCGAGACGCTGCTGACCGCGATCGAGGATCGGCTCGCCGCCTTCCGGATGACGCTCGATCTGTCGATCGACGCCTCCGATGGCGCCGGCATCAGCTGGCTGCATCGTAACGCCGAAGTGCTCACCAAGGAGCTTCACGGCGAGCGGTTCGACATGACGGTGCGGGTCGACGAAACCAAACGCGATATCGTGGTCAGCCGCTTTGCGGCCGTGCCGCATGTGGCTTGAAGCTCATCGTGTTCCTGGCGCACTATGGCTCGGCGGGAAACGAATGGTGTTCGTGCGCGATTTTCCATGCACCGTCAACTTTCCGCAAGCCGACAGTCAGGCGCAGCTGGGGTGTGCTGTCCTGCTCCAGCGAGGCTCTTGTTCCGCACCGGAGTAATGCCGTGGCGAATGCGACGGTGTCGCCAGCTTTTACATCGAGCTGAGCGATCTCGAACATGCCGCTTCCTTCTTCGAGCCAGTTGAAGAACGCAGTCCACGAATTTCGATAGGCGTCAATGCCGCGCAATTCGACAGGCGGCGGCACGTCGAACATCACCATATCGCCGGTGTGGTGAGCGAGGACGGCCTCTATTTCGCGGGAGCGTACCCCAAGAGCCCATTCTTCAATCAAACGGCGTATTTTGATTTCCTCTGATCTGTTCGCAGTCATGCTGCCCCTCCGGGATCGTCATTATCGATACCCCAAGGACGAGTAAGACGGTGTCGAACAATCACCACCTGAAGGACTGCCCGTTCACGACTTCGTGCATGCCCACTGTATGGGTTCAGCGGGCGGCCGACCGCTCCTTGCGTTTCGCCTCATTCCACAGCGCGTCCATCTCTTCCAGTGTCGCCACTTCTAATGAACGTCCGTTCGCCGCCAACGCGCGTTCGATGTACGCAAAGCGGCGCTCGAATTTCGCGTTGGTGCCGCGCAGCGCTGCTTCGGGATCGGCGCCGACATGCCGCGCCAGATTGACCAGGGCGAACAGGAGATCGCCGGTCTCGCTTGCGAGCTCTTCCGCATCGCCCTTGTCGAGCGCGGCCTCGATCTCGTCAGCCTCTTCGCGGATCTTGTGCAGCACGGCCCGAGGGTCGTTCCAGTCGAAGCCGACGGTCGAGGCCTTGCGCTGCAATTCCATCGCGCGCGTCAAGGCGGGCTGGCCGGCCTTGACGCTCGACAGCAACGATGTGGGGCCGGCCGGATCCGGCGGCCGGCGCGCGGCGCGTTCGGCCTTCTCCTCGGCCTTGATGCGCTCCCAGGCGCTCTTGACGCCGGCCGGCTGGATGTTGCCGTCCTTGTCGGCAAAGACGTGCGGGTGCCGCCGGATCATCTTTTTCGTGATCGCCTCGACCACGTCGCCGAAAGCAAAGGCGTTCTGTTCCTCGGCCATACGTGCGTGATAGACGACCTGCAGCAGGAGATCGCCGAGTTCCTCGCGCAGATCGTCGAAATCGCCGCGGGTGATGGCGTCGGCGACCTCATAGGCCTCCTCGATGGTGTAAGGCACGATCGTCGCAAAGTTCTGTTCGAGATCCCACGGGCAACCGGTGACCGGCGTGCGCAGCGCCGCCATGATTTCGATCAGCCGGGAAATATCGCGGGAAGGGGTCATGGGTGTACCGACGCCAGGAGAGGAAAGACACGGCTTTATGCCGCAAGCGGCGGACCGATCCCAGCGGAACGCGCCGAAACCGGGTTGATTTCCACCGATTGGCCTGCGCGCCCGGGGATGGTAATGGGGCTCCATGAGCGATCCGTCCCAATCCGAAACCGCGCTGGTGCTGTTTTCCGGCGGACAGGATTCCACCACCTGCCTGGCCTGGGCCCTGCAGCGCTTCGCGCGGGTCGAAATGCTGGGATTCAGCTACGGCCAGCGTCACGCAATTGAGCTTGGGTGCCGGGATCGTCTGCTATCGGGCATCAAATCATTGCGGCCGGACTGGGCTTCGAGGCTCGGCGAGAGCCATACGCTCGAGATTCCGACGCTGGCGGAGATTTCCGACACCGCGCTGACGCGCGATGTCGCGATCGCGATGGGCGAGGACGGACTGCCCAATACATTCGTTCCCGGCCGCAATCTCGTGTTCCTGACCTTCGCAGCGGCGCTGGCGTACCGGCGCGGCATCCGCCACATCATCGGCGGCATGTGCGAGACGGATTATTCCGGCTACCCGGACTGCCGTGACGAGACCATCAAGGCGCTGCAGTCCGCGCTCAATCTCGGCATGGCCAGACAATTCGAACTGCACACGCCGCTGATGTGGCTGGACAAGGCCTCGACCTGGAAGCTCGCACATGACCTCGGCGGGGCGGGGCTGGTCGACCTGATCCGCGAACATTCCCACACCTGTTATCTCGGCGAGCGGGGCGACCAGCACGATTGGGGCTATGGCTGCGGCGAATGCCCGGCCTGCGCGTTGCGCGCCAAGGGCTGGCGCGAATATGCCGGCACGTAAGCGCTAGTGAAATCCGAACGAGTGCGGCAACCACAGCGAGATCGCCGGGATGTAGGTCACGAGCATCAGCACCGCGAACATCACGTAGTAGAACGGCCAGATTTCGCGCATAATATCGTCGACCGAAACCTTGCCGATCGCGCAACCGACGAACAGCGTCGTGCCCACCGGCGGCGTCAACAGCCCGATGCCCAGATTGAGCAGCATGACGATGCCGAAATGCACGGGATCGATGCCGAAGCTCTTGACCACCGGCAGCAGGATCGGGGTACAGATCAGCAACAGCGGCGCGAGATCGAGCGCGGTGCCCAGCACCAGCAGCATGATGTTGAGCCACATCAGCAGCACGTATTTGTTGGCTGAAATCGCGACGAAGAATTCCGTCATCTTGGCGGGCATCTGCATCACGGCGGCAATGTAGCCGAAGCAGGATGCGGTGGCGACCAGTGTCAGCACCATGGCCACGGTCTGCAGCGTCCGGTAGGCCAGCTGCGGCAGTTCCGACCATTTGTAGTCGCGGTAGATGAACATGGTGACGAAGAACGCCCAGACGCAGGCCACGGCGCCGGCCTCGATCGGCGTAAAGACGCCCGTGAGGATGCCGCCGAGCACGATCACCAGCGTCACGATGCCCCAGAGGGCTTCGACCAGCATTTTGGCAGCTTGCCGGATCGGCACCGGCTCGCCCTTCGGATGCTTGTCGCGATAGGCGTAGAACAAGCACAACAGCATCAGCGAAAAGCCCAGCAGCAAGCCGGGCAGGATTCCCGCCAGGAACAGGCTCGTGATCGAGACGACACCGCCGGTCGCCAGCGAATAGATCACGGCGTTGTGGCTCGGCGGAACGACGATGGCCTGCAGCGAGGCGCTGATGGTGACGTTGGTTGCGAAGACGCGGGGGTAACCCTTCTTGGCCATCTGCGGGATCATGACTGAGCCGATCGCGGACGTATCGGCGACGGAAGATCCGGAGATGCCGCTCATGATCGTGGTGGCAAGAATATTGACTTGCGACAGCCCGCCGCGCATGCGCGTGAAGCCGACGATGACGGCGGCAAAGTCCACCAACCGCCGTGCCATGCCACCCTCGGCCATGATCGCGCCGGCGAGGACAAAAAACGGAATGGTCAGCATCGATACCTTGCCGACGCCGCTGGCCAGTTGCTGCATGACCGCGGCAACCGGGAGGTCGATCCACAGCGCGCCGACCAGTGCGGACAGCGCCATAGCATAGGCGATCGGCATGCCGATGGCGAAGAACACACACATGCTGAGAAGGAGAACCGCGATATCCATCGGACGTCCGTGCTGGAAGAGAAACGCTATTCGATAGGGACGTGGGGATCGCCGCCGCTTGACGGCGGAGGCCCGATGGTCAGCCGTTCGATCACGAACAGCAGCATCATCGCGCCGCTGATCGGGATCGGCAGGTAAGTGATGCCGACGGAAAGCCAGGGAAACTCATCGACTGAATTCCCCCAGGTCGCCAGCGCGAGCTTCATGCCCCACACCATCATGAAAACCGCCACGGCACCCATCAGCAGCTCACTGATCACGGCGGCTGCCCCGCGCAGGCGAGGGGGCAGGAGATCGGTGCCCACGGTCATGTTCATGTGGATGCGCTGGCGATAGCAATTCGCGGCGCCGATGAAGGTGATGCCGACCGTCAGCAAGACGGCCAGCGGCTCAGGCCAGGACGAGGCGCTGTTCAGGACATAGCGGGTGTAAACCGCCCAGGGAATGATCGCGGAGACCAGGACCAGCGCCACGCACGCAATCGCGGCGGCGGTCCAGTAGACCGCATTCATGGCGCTGCGGAACAGCCCGGCTCCGGGATCGCCGGCCACGCCGGACTGCGTACTCATTCGCCAAGCCCTATTTCACGGCGTCGATGCGCTTGACCATCTCGGCGTATTTGGCGCCGTACTTGTCCCACACCGGCTTGACCGCATCGCGCCAGGGCTTCTTGTCGACGTCCATGATCATCTCGGTGCCGGCGGCCTTCATTTTGTCGATCGCAACCTTCTCCGCCTCGTGCCACAGCACCCGCTGTTCGGCCTGGCATTCCTTCGACAGCTTCTTGATCAGCGCCTGATCCGCAGGCGTCAGCTTCTGCCACGAGATCTTCGAGAAGACGAGCAGTTCGGGGATGATCAGGTGCTCGGTCATGGTGAAGTATTTTGCCACCTGATTGTGGTTCTGGGCGATGAAGGAGGGCGGGTTGTTCTCCGCGCCGTCGATCACGCCGGTCTGCATCGAACTGAAGACCTGGTCGAAGCCCAGGGCGACACCGTTGCCGCCAAGCGCGTTCATCGTATCGACGAACAGCGGGTTGCCCATCATGCGGACCTTGAGGCCCTTCAAATCCGCCATCGTCTTGATCGGCCGTTTGCTGTTGTAGATGTTGCGCGAGCCCGCATTCATCCAGCACAGTGCGATCAGATTGGTCTTCTCGTTCGCCGAAATCTTCGCCAGCAGCTCGTCGCCGATCTCACCATCGATCACCGCTTCCATGTGCTTGGAATCGCGGAACACGAACGGCATGTTGAAGACATTGACGTCGTCCACGACCGGGCCGACGGCGCCGACGGAAATCCGCGCCATCTGCAGCGCGCCGAGCTGGGCCTGCTCGATCATCTCCTTTTCGCCGCCAAGCTGCATCGACGGGAACATCTGAATGGTAAGGCGGCCGTCGGTGGCTTTTTCCAGCTTCTTGCCCATGCGCACCACGGCTTCGACCGTCGGGTAGCCGAGCGGATGAACGTCCGATGCTCTGATGACCATCTTGGTCTGGGCAAACGCGCGTCCCGCACTGCCGATGCCGCCCGTGGCAGCCAAAGCAAACGTCGCGGCGCCAGCTCCGAGAAAATCTCTTCGCTTCATGATCGTCCTCCCTCGATGTTTTATTTGTCGTTGCCGGCATCGTTGGCCGACAGCCTTATTTTCCTGATTAGACTATGCAGCCCGGATTGGCGAAGTAAACAGGGACCGATGCCGCGACAGATTAATTATTGGATCGAATGATCCATTGATTGGATGGTTCAGCACCGTCGGCCGATCGCGGGCGATCGACGCGTTGGAAATGACGGGCCTCAAAGGGCGCAGACGCGAGGCTAACCGAAATCACCCGGCGTCAGCTTGATCGGCGCACCATGCGGGGTGCGGTCGGCGGCGTGATCCCACGCGTCGCGATAGCGGTGCAGGACATCCGACGTCGTGACGCCCTTGGCGGCGACCAGCGTCTCCAGCGTCGCCAGCCAGTGCTGGTAATAGGTCTCGCCCGTATCGGGATCGCCGGCGGCCTGGGCGCGCTTGATCTCTGAGCCCAGCGTCTCCGCCCATTCCTTCCAGGTGAACACCCCGGCCTCGTGCAGTGCGAGCGCCATGGCGAAGGCGCGGGCCTCCCAGGGCTCCCGGAACACCGGGCCATCCTCGTCGCGGGGCACGCCGGGGACGGCAACGGCCGCCCGCATCGCCTGTTGCGGGGTCAAATTCATCACGCGCGCTCCAGATAGGATTCCCAGGCGTCGACTGAAATGCTGAGCGTCGGGTCGGTGTCCTTGCCCCACAATTCCGGTCCGTCGAACCGCACGGTGTAGAGCCATTGCGGGTTCTCGCCGACGCCGAGCGAATTGAGATCGGCAAACACATGGCACCCGTGATTGAGCTCGATCGTGCCGAGATGCCCGCGGACATATTGCGGCAGCCGCGTATGCGTCTGCGGATGGATCTCTTTCATCCGCACCGTTTCGCCGACCGCGAACAGCGCAGGCGACGTTGCCGGGCGTTCGGTCGAGGCGCCACGCCGGATCGTCGGCACGACGTCCTGCGGGGGCAGGGTCTTGACGTCGGGCTTGGGCGGCGAGAGCACCTTGCCGGCCTCGATTTCCTCTGATGTCACCAGTCCGCGTTCGATCATCAACGTTTCCAGACCGGCCAGCCAGATCTGGAAATAGCTCTTGCTGAGGTAATCCTCGGGCGGACGGTTCTCGCGCGCAAAGCGCGACATGTCGATGTTCCAGCCGCCGGGACGCGACATCGCAACCGTCAGCGCGAAGGCGCGGCGCTCCCATTCGCCGTGAAAAACCGGCTCGTTCGGTTCGGGTACGACGGGCCCAAACCCTTTGGCGCCGCCCATGTCGTGCGCGCCGTCCATCAGGCGGCCTCGCCGGGCTGCCTCGGCAATCCGGTGCCGATCATGCTGTCGCGGGTAACGAGTTCGGCGAGCTGCTCGGCGCTCCAGCCGTCCGTGCCTTTGGGCCGCATCGGCAGCACGAGGTAGCGGATTTCCGCGGTCGAATCCCAGACGCGGATCTTTGTTTTCTCGGGCAGGGTGACACCAAAATCCTGCAACACGCCGCGCGGATCGGAGACGGCGCGGGAACGGTAGGGCGCGGATTTGTACCACACCGGCGGCAGCCCGAGCACCGGATGCGGATAGCAGGAGCAGAGCGTGCAGACGACCATGTTGTGCTGTTCGGGTGTGTTCTCGACCACCACCATGTGCTCGCCTTGTCGCCCGCTATAGTCGAGCTCGGCGATCGCCGCCGTCGCATCCTTCATCAGCCGCGCGTGATAGGCCGGATCGCTCCAGGCTTTTGCGACAACGCGGATGCCGTTGCGCGGACCGATCTTCTTTTCATACAGGTCGATCAAAAGATCGAGCGAGGCCGGATCGACATAGCCCTTTTCGGTCAGGATCGATTCCAGCGCGCGCACCCGCAGCTCGGTCTCCGACAATTCCGAATGGTCGTGATCGTGGTGATGGTCGTGGTGGTCGTGGTCATGGCCTGTCATGCGGCCAAGATAGTCGCAAAATCCGGGCTATGTCGAGGCGAAGACTCTGTTAGCATTTGGCCATGGGGATTGGGGCGGGGCGCATCGCAATCGCGGCGGCAGCGGCCATTTCGGCCTGGCTTCCGATTTGGCTTCCGGCTGGCGATGCGCGCGCCGCGAACGGCGCCTATGCGGTCGACGCCGCCGACATTGCCGAGGCCGGATCCTGCAAGGTCGAGAGCTGGCTGCAGGCGGCGACCAACACGGATTTTACAGCCGTGGCCAATCCATCCTGCGCGGTCAATATTTTCAGGCCGGTGGAATTAAGCATGCAGACCGTCCGGTCGCGCAGCGACGGCGACTGGAGCACCAGCCTCACGCCCAAGGCCAAGTGGAACTTCATTCCGACCGGCGTGGGAAGGTTCGGCCTGTCGTTTTATGCAGGCGGATCATTCGACGCGTTGACCGGAGATAACCTCACAGCGTTCGCGGTCGTGCCGGTGACGTACAGGCTGTCCGAGACGATGCGGATTAATCTCAACGGCGGCTGGATGTGGGACCGCATGGCCGACCGGCATTACCTGGTCTATGGCGCCGGCTTTGACTGGAAACTCTCGGACACGTTGCAGTGGACCATCGAAGCGTACGGCCAGGCCGGCCGGTCGGACGAGCCCAGTGCGGTCCGGCCGCGGTTTCAGACCGGCATTCGGTACCGGCCGAACGACATATTCTCGGTCGACCTGATCTTTGGCCACAATATATCGGGCGAAAACGCCAACTGGATCACGCTTGGCACCACGATCCGCTTTCCGGTGCCGGGAGGCAAACCTGACCATCAGCGTACCGGCCATTTGTGAGCTCAGACGCTGCCGGTTGCACCGCCGGGCAGGAGGGGCCGGCATGCAAACAGCGCGCGGGCCGACCGCGCATTTGTGCGTTAAGGTTCTCAAAAATAACGGGCAGGGAGACGCCGCATGACCAGGTTTGTCGCCATTGAAAAAGGCCTTGGGCCTGACGGCCGCATCGCGGTCGTGCGTGTCGACCGCGGCGATGGCATCAACGCGATGTCGCCGGAGGCGATGCGCCAGCTTACCGATGCCGCCCGCAGTTTTGAAGATGACGGCGCGACCTCGGTCGTGGTGCTGACCGGCGCCGCCAAGGCGTTCACGGCCGGCTTTGATCTCAAGGATCCCGAGGGCCGGGCGCGGAAAACCATGGACCTCGGCACCCTGCGCCGCCATCTGAAGCTCGGGCCACGCCTGACGCGGGCCTGGCAGGACATGGAACAGATCACGATCGGCGCCATCGAAGGCTTCTGCGTCGGCGGCGGCGTCGCGCTGGCGGTGGCGCTGGATTTCCGCGTCATGGCCCGCGACGCCCACATGCGCGTGCCCGAGATCGGGCTCGGCATGAACATGAGCTGGCAGAGCGTGCCGCGCATGCTGCACCTGATGGGACCGGCCCGGACCAAGCAGGCCGTGATCCTGGCCGACCACCGCATTACGGCAGCCGAGGCCTATGAATGGCGGCTGGTCGAGGAGGTCGCCGAACCCGGCCAGGCGTTCGACGCCGCCATGGCGCTCGCAGCCAAGGTCGCCGCCCAGCCGCCGCTGTCGGTCGCCATGACCAAGCTGACCGTCAACCGGCTCACCCACGCGCTCGACGATCTCACCAGCCATATGGACGTCGACCAGTTCGCGCTGGCGAGCCTGAGCGAAGATCACAAGGAAGGTGTCGCGGCGTTCCTGGAGCGGCGGAAGCCGACGTTCAAAGGACGATAGGAACGGGCTTCGAGCGGCATAGCCGTGCCGCCTCGTGCCTGATGCGCAATATCCTAGATTCGCATAAGGTATATTATGGAATATTTATATCTACAATTAGATCAGATATTTAGCGAGAACTCCTTCCAAGCCAGGTCAGATTGCTCGGTTTTTTGATCCAGAGCGCAGCCCCAGACAGCCAGCAAAAGCCAACGCATGACTGC
This sequence comes from Bradyrhizobium sp. AUGA SZCCT0169, assembly GCF_018130085.1. NCBI lineage: Bacteria > Pseudomonadati > Pseudomonadota > Alphaproteobacteria > Hyphomicrobiales > Nitrobacteraceae > Bradyrhizobium > Bradyrhizobium sp. AUGA SZCCT0169. The sequence continues at coordinate 70,451 of NZ_JAFCMC010000025.1, forward strand.
TCGCGGCAGCGTCCCGAAAACCGATATTGCCGCGGCCGGCGGACGCTGCAATAAGCCGCCTGGCGAGATCGCTCGCCGTGACCACGCAGCATCCGGTCCGCACAGGATTGGGTCTCAAGAACAACAACCCTCAAGGGAGAAACCAGATGAGCTTTTCACGACGCACGCTTCTCAAGGCATCCGCTGCGTCAGCGGTTTTGGGTGGCATCGGCGCCCCGTTCGTGGCGCGCGCCCAGACCGCCGAATTCACCTACAAATACGCCAACAATCTCCCGGACGGCCATCCGTTGAACGCCCGCGCCAAGGAGATGGCGGCGGCGATCAAGGCCGAAACCAATGGCCGGTTCGACCTGCAGATTTTCCCCAACAACCAGCTCGGTTCCGACACCGACATGCTGAGCCAGATCAGGTCCGGCGGCGTCGAGTTTTTCACGCTGTCAGGCCTGATCCTGGCGACGCTGGTGCCGGCGGCGTCCATCAGCGGCATCGGCTTCGCATTCCCGGATTACGACACGGTCTGGAAGGCCATGGATGGCGGGCTGGGCGCCTATGTCCGCGGCGAGATCACCAAGGCCAACCTCGTGGTCATGGACAAGATCTGGGACAACGGGTTCCGCCAGACCACGTCGTCGAGCAAGCCGATCAACGGGCCTGAGGACCTCAAGGGCTTCAAGATCCGGGTGCCGGTTTCGCCGCTCTGGACCTCGATGTTTAGGGCGTTCGATGCGGCGCCCGCCTCGATCAATTTCAGCGAGGTCTATTCCGCGCTGCAGACCAAGATCGTCGAGGGCCAGGAAAACCCGCTGGCGATCATCTCGACCGCCAAGCTCTACGAGGTGCAAAAGTTCTGTTCGCTGACCAACCACATGTGGGACGGCTTCTGGTTCTTGGCCAACCGCCGCGCGTGGGAAAAACTCCCGGAGGATGTCCGGACCATCGTCGCCAAAAACATCAACGCCGCGGGCGTCAAGGAACGCGAAGACGTCGCCAAGCTCAATGCCGGACTGCAGCAGGAATTGGCCGGCAAAGGCCTTGCGTTCAACCAGCCCAATGTCACGCCGTTCCGCGACAAACTTCGCTCGGCCGGCTTCTATGCGGAATGGAAGGGCAAATACGGTGAACAGGCCTGGGAGCTGCTGGAAAAGTCCGTCGGCAAGCTGTCGTAGCCGGATAGGGGTCTCAGACCCCTATCCTGTCTTTGGTTCATGCTGTGGTGCAGGGCGCTGCGATGGCTCATGCCGAACTGACCGAGACCGTGACCGGCGAGGTGGCTGAGCCCCCTCGCCGCCGGTCCCTGCTCGCGTCCATAGAAAACTTCCTTGGGATGCTGGTTGAGATCCCGGCAGCGCTCCTGGTCGTCGCCGAGATCGTGATCCTGTTCGCGGGCGTGGTGGCGCGTTACGGCATGCACCGGCCGTTGATCTGGTCGGACGAACTGGCCTCGATGCTGTTCCTGTGGCTGGCGATGCTGGGAGCTGCCGTGGCGTTCCGGCGTGCCGAGCACATGCGGATGACGGCGGTGGTCGCGAGCGCCAAGCCAGCGCTGCGCGCCTATCTCGATCTGGTCGCGACCTCGGCCGCGCTGGCGTTCCTTCTAATGATCGCCTGGCCGGCCTTTGAGTACGCCTATGAGGAAAGCTACATCACCACGCCGGCGCTGCAGGTCACCAATATCTGGCGGGCGGCGGCGCTACCGGTCGGCATCGCGCTGATGGCGCTGTTTGCGTTCCTGCGCCTGATACGTGCGGGCAACGCCCGTACCGTTTTCGCGGCCATCCTGTCGGTTGCGCTTGTCATTGCGGCCTTCTGGCTGCTGAAGGGCTCGCTGAAGCCGCTCGGCAACCTCAACCTGATCATCTTCTTCGTTGGCGTGGCCGGCTTCTGTGTGTTCGCGGGCGTTCCCATTGCGTTCGGATTCGGGCTGGCGACGTACGGCTATCTGGCGCTGACCACCAATACGCCCCTGATGGTGCTGGTCGGCCGCATGGACGAGGGCATGAGCCACCTCATCCTGCTGTCGGTGCCGCTGTTCGTGTTTCTGGGGTTGCTGATCGAGATGACCGGCATGGCGCGCGCCATGGTGGCGTTCCTGGCCAGCCTGCTGGGCCATGTCCGGGGCGGGCTGCATTACGTGCTGGTCGGCGCGATGTACCTGGTCTCAGGTATCTCCGGCTCCAAGGCCGCCGACATGGCCGCCGTGGCGCCTGTGCTGTTTCCGGAGATGAAGGCGCGCGGCGCCAAGCCGGGCGATCTGGTCGCCCTGCTCTCGGCCACCGGCGCCCAGACCGAAACCATTCCGCCAAGCCTCGTGCTGATCACGATCGGCTCGGTCACCGGCGTATCGATTGCGGCGTTGTTCACCGGCGGCTTGCTGCCGGGCCTGGTGCTGGCGATCACGCTGTCGGCGCTGGTGTGGTGGCGCTACCGTGGCGAGGACCTGACACACGTCGCCAGAGCCGGCGGCGGCGAGATCGTCCGTGCGTTCATCATCGCCCTGCCCGCCGTGGCGCTGCCCTTCGTGATCCGCTACGCCGTGGTCGAGGGCATTGCGACCGCGACCGAAGTGTCCACGATCGGCATCGTCTATGCCTTCATCGTGGGCTACCTGATCTACGGACTTTTGATCTACCGCAATTTCGACTGGCGCCGGATCATGCCCATGCTGGTCGAGACCGCGTCCCTGTCGGGCGCGATCCTTCTGATCATCGGCTGCGCCACCGGAATGGCCTGGGGCCTGACCCAATCCGGCTTCTCGCGGACGCTGGCGGCGGCCATGACCGGCCTGCCCGGCGGTTCGGCAACCTTCATCGCGGTGTCGATCGTGGCCTTCGTGATCCTCGGCAGCGTGCTCGAGGGCATTCCGGCCATCGTGCTGTTCGGGCCGCTGTTGTTTCCGATCGCCCGCGCCGTCGGCGTGCACGAGGTTCACTACGCCATGATCGTCATTCTGGCGATGGGTATCGGGCTATTCGCGCCGCCGTTCGGAGTAGGCTATTATGCCGCCTGCGCCATCGGACGCGTCGATCCGGCTGAAGGGATCAAGCCGATCTGGGGCTATCTGCTGGCGCTGATGGTCGGACTTATTATTGTGGCGATCTTCCCGTGGATTTCGATCGGGTTCTTGTAGGTTCAATTTTACTGGCGGGACAAAGCCGATGAGCGCAGCCCAAACCCCAGACCAAGGTCAATACGGCGTCGGATTGGACAAGACGCCGGCGAATTACGTGCCCCTGACACCGCTGAGCTTCCTCGCACGTAGCGCGGCCGTTTATCCCGATGCCGTCAGCACCGTCTACGAAGGCCGCGTCTTCACCTGGTCGCAGACCTATGAGCGCTGCCGGCGCTTTGCCTCATACCTCGCCGGCCGCGGCATCGGACACGGCGATACGGTGGCGGCGATGCTGCCGAATATTCCCGCGATGAACGAATTGCACTTCGCGGTCCCGATGGCGGGCGCGGTGCTGAACGCGCTCAACATCCGGCTCGACGCGCCCTCGATCGCGTTTCAGCTCGATCATGGCGGCGCCAAAATCATCCTGGTCGACCCGGAATTTTCCGGCGTGATTGCCGAAGCGCTGACGCTGATGAAGGGGCCCAAACCTTATGTCATCGACGTCGACGATGCGGCCTTTGCCGGCGGCAAGCGGATCGGCGAACTGGAATATGAGGCCGCAGTAGCGCAGGGCGATCCCGGTTTCGTTGCCCGCCTGCCCGGCGATGAATGGGACGCGATCGCGCTGAGCTATACGTCGGGCACCACGGGTAACCCGAAGGGCGTCGTGACCCATCATCGCGGCGCTTACCTCAATGCCGTCAGCAACATCCTGGCGGGCAATCTCGGCCAGCATCCGGTCTATCTCTGGACGCTGCCGATGTTTCACTGCAACGGCTGGTGCTTTCCGTGGACGGTCGCGGCCTCCGCCGGCGTCAATGTCTGCCTGCGCAAGGTGGACCCGTCGAAGATCTTTGAACTGATCCCCAAACACGGCGTCACCCACATGTGCGGCGCGCCAATCGTCTACAACACGCTGATCAATGCGCCCGGCGCCCCCAAGGGCGCCAAGGCACGGCCCGTGGTCGGATTGATTGCAGGCGCAGCGCCTCCCGTTGCTGTGCTCGAAGGCGCCGAGAGCATCGGTATCAAACTGACGCATGTCTATGGCCTGACCGAGGTCTATGGCCCCGCTTCCGTCTGCGCCGAACAGCCGGGCTGGGACGAACTGCCGGCCGATCAACGCGCCCAGCTCAAGCGCCGGCAGGGCGTGCCCTACCCGCTGCAGGAAGGCGTCACTGTGCTCGATCCGGAAACCATGCGCGAAGTGCCGCGCGACGGCGAGACCATCGGCGAGGTGATGTTCCGCGGCAATATCGTGATGAAGGGGTATCTGAAGAACGAGAAGGCGACGAGCGAGGCGTTTGCCGGCGGCTGGTTTCACACCGGCGATCTCGGCGTGCTCGATGAGAGCGGCTACGTCATCATCAAGGATCGCTCCAAGGACATCATCATCTCCGGCGGTGAGAACATCTCCTCCGTCGAGGTCGAGGACGTCCTCTACAAGCACCCCGCCGTGCTGTTCGCAGCTGTCGTGGCAAAGCCTGATCCGAAATGGGGCGAAGTGCCCTGCGCCTTTGTCGAGCTGAAGGAAGGCGCGAAAGCGACCGAGGCCGACATCATCGCGTTCTGCCGCGGCCACATGTCCGGCTTCAAGACACCGAAGGCCGTGGTGTTCGGCGTCATTCCGAAGACGTCGACGGGGAAAATTCAAAAGTTCCTGCTGCGCAATCAGGTGGATTCGGCAAAGGCGATTTCGGCGTGAATTCGTAGACCGTAGGGTGGGCGAAGGCGCGTAGGCGCCGTGTCCACCATCGTTCGTCGAATTCCTCGAGAGTGGTGGGCACGCTTCGCTTTGCCCACCCTACGAACTACACCTGCTCTCTCCTGACCGGCGGATAATACTGCGGCGCCTCGGCCCGCTCGTACATGCCGTAGTCGCGCATGACCTCGAAGACGCGGAAATATTCCGTCGTGGGATCGGCAAATAGCCGCGCACCGAATGCGGCACCGCCCGCTTCGTCCGGCACGTCGATCAGGTGGGCATACTGTCCTTCGCGATAGACGCTCGTGAACGCGTTGCGGCGCCAATCGGTTGAGACTGAAAGTTCGGCGCTTCGCGATTCCGCCGCCAGCACATAGGTCGGCGGACGGCGGGAAGGGTCGTTGTAGGGCGTCCGCTTCTTCGGCTGCCAGACAGGTTGTCCCGGCCGCTCTTCGTGAACGAGCTGAGCGACGCGAATGCGGTAGTCCGAAAAAACTTTCTCGCGGCCGGCCGTCTGGACCTCGTGATGGTGGCCATGGGCCCGCCAGGCCGTCAGGGCGCCCTCGTCCTGCCATATCTGGTAGGACAGCAGCAGGTTTTCCTGTGTCAAACTCCTGAAGCGGTCAATGAAAAGACAGCCACCCATGGCCTCAAGCTCGGGCTTCAGTGAAGCGGCGAGATTGAGATACTGGTCCCGGCGCCCGGGCCTTGTCTGAACTTCGAAGAACAGGCCGATCATTACACTACCCCTGCTTTTTCCCCAACGTAGTCCGTTTGCTCCACCCGCTCCAGCATCAACCGTCATGGGCCCGATCACGCCAGCCTGCAGAGTCTGACGCAGCACTTCATAATCCTGTTGCTGATGACAGGAAGTGGTTCGGCTTGAACCGCGCTCGGACGATCTAGCTCTTTCCGCTCGCCGGCGGCTGCTCGACGAAAACGACCGCTGTTCCCTTCTTGACGCTCTTGCCCAGCAAGCCGGCATCCCAATTGGTCAGCCGAACGCAACCGTTGGATTCAGACTTGCTGACCGTCGAAGGGTTGGACGTGCCGTGGATGCCATACCCCTCCGCTGAAAGCCCTATCCAATAGATTCCCACGGGGTTGTTCGGGCCGGGTTTGATGGTGAAGGCCTCTTTTGATCTGACACCCTTGAATTTGTAGTCGGGATTATAGCGGTAGTTCGGGTTGGCATCGGCGGACACGACTTTGAGCGTACCGCTGGGGGTTGGCTTTTCCTTACTCCCGACCGTCGCTGGAAAGAACGCGACAAGCTCGCCGGAGGAGGCAAAGACCTTTACGGTCTGGCGCGATTTATCCACCTCAATCCGTTCAGCCTTCAATTTGGCGTCGTTGCCGGCCACGGCCGTGACCCAAACCGCTTCACCTGCCTTATCGAACTTCTTTCCGGGGTTCAGAGCTTCCAGCAGTCCCTCACTCATGTGAAATTTCTCGGCGAGGCCCTCACGCGGGCTCGTATAGCCAACAGCCTTGAGGTCTCGCATGGCCTCCATCCTGGCGGGAAGCTTTTCCAGGAAGGGCCCTTTGATATCGTCACTGGAAATCTTGTACTCGATAACGACGGCATCCGAGCTTGTCCCGGTAAGCGCATTCCATACCTCCGGCGTCAGTGCCTGAGCCGGCTTCAAACCCTTCGCCTCGGCGAAAGCCCTTAACGCCTTCTGCGCGTTTTCGCCGAGCTTGCCGTCGATTTCTCCCGGAGAAAACCGCGCGCGATCGAGCAGGACCTGCACCTTGACGACGAGCGGATCGACTTTTCTTTCTGCCGGAGGTCTTGCAGATTCAAGTTCTGCATTGTTGATCGATGCGGCGTCCAGGCCGGCCGCCGGCAATATCAGCCAGACCCACAGGACCGGTGCGGCCAACAGGCGGCGGATCATCTCGGCTCACTCCTGGAAGCGGAAACTCCGGTGATAATCAGTTCGTGCCGACGAAGTTCCGCCGCGCCGGCTGGGCCTTAGCCCGCCCGCTCCAGCGTCAGGCGCATCCCGTCAAAAGCCGGGATCACGCCGGCCGGCAGGCTCTGGCGCAGCACCTCGTAATCGAGGTCGGAATGCATGTTGGTGATGACGGCGCGGCGCGGCTTGAAGCGTCCGATCCAGGACAGCGCGTCGTTGATGCTGAAATGGCTGGGATGCCCGGCATAGCGCAGCCCGTCGATGATCCAGAGTTCGAGGTTTTCGAGGGCATGCCAGCTCTCCTCGGGAATGTCGTGGAGGTCGGGTGTGTAGGCGGCATCCCCAATGCGAAATCCCAGCGCGGGAATCTTGCCGTGGTGAACCAGGAAGGCGGAAAGCTCCACCGGGCCGCCCTTCCCCTGTGTCGTGTGGCTCTCGCCGGCTTCGATGGAATGACGCGTCAGGATCGGCGGATAATCGCTACCCTCGGGCGCGATGAAGCAATAAGAGAACCGCGCCATGATGTCTTTCGCGGTCGACTGATTGAAGTAGGTGGGAATGCGGCGGCGCTGGTGCAGCACGACCGAACGCAAATCATCGATGCCATGGGTCTGGTCGGCGTGCTCATGCGTCAAAAACACCGCGTCGATATGGTCGACATTAGCGTCGATCAATTGCTCGCGCAGGTCGGGCGAAGTGTCGATCACGATCCGCGTGGTTCCGTGGGCGCCCGTGCGCTCAACCAGCAACGAACAACGACGGCGCCGATTCCTGGGATTGTTGGGATCGCAGGCGCCCCAACCGAGCGCCGGACGCGGCACGCCGGCGGAGGAACCACAGCCGAGGATCGTCAGCGTCAGCGTCATGCGACCGCTTTCGGCGCAGGCACCTTGGAAAACAGGCGGAAGAAGTTCTCGGTGGTCTGCCGCGATATTTCCTCAAGCGAAACCCCGCGCGCCTCCCCCAGCACCTTGGCCACCTCGACCACGTAGGATGGCTCGTTGCGCTTGCCACGGAATTTGCCGGGCGCGAGATATGGCGCATCGGTTTCGACCATGATGCGGTCGGCCGGCAGTTCTGCGGCGAGTTCGCGCAAGGCCTCTGATTTCTTGAACGTCAGGATGCCCGTGAACGAGATCGAAAGTCCCAGCGAGATCGCCTGCATCGCCAGCTCACGCCCGCCAGTGTAGCAATGCAGCACCGCTCGAAACGGCCCCTTGGCCATTTCCTCTTCGAGGATGCGACCGCAACCTTCATCGGCGTCGCGGGTGTGTATGACCAGCGGCAGGCCGGTGGCGCGCGCCGCGGCGATGTGGGCGCGAAAGCCGCGCTCCTGCGCCTCCGGTGAGCCGTCGTCGTAGAAATTATCCAGCCCCGCCTCGCCCAGCGCCACGACCTTCGGATGCTTCGTCAGTTCGATCAATTCGGCCGCGGAAATGCCGTCTTCCTCGTCGGCGTGGTGCGGATGGGTGCCGACCGAGCAATAGACGTTCGGAAACCGCTCGGCGATTTGCAGCAGGCCGCCGAGCCGCCTCACCCGCGTCGAGATGGTGACGATGCGACCGACGCCTGACGTCTCGGCGCGCGCGACGATGCCGTCGAGATCGTCGGCGAAATCGGGAAAGTCGAGATGGCAGTGGCTGTCGACGAGCATGGCGTTCGAACCGATCAATCTGCCTTTGGTTCGACGTAGCGCGGAAACACCCCGACCGGCGCTGGCAAGGCTGTACCTGCGGCGATGCGCGTGGGTAGTGCGGCAAAATTACGCGACTTGATATCTTGGGGGATACCGAGACTGTCCAGCAGCCTGGCTGAGGATTCCGGCATCACTGGCTGTGCCAGGATGGCGACCTGGCGCACGACTTCCGCGGTCACGTACAACACGGTCTTCTGCCGCGCCGGATCGGTCTTCGCCAGCGCCCAAGGCGCCTCGCCCGCGAAATAGCGGTTGGCTTCCGCCACCACGGCCCACACCGCGCTCAGCCATTGATGGATCTGCTGCGTCGCCATCGCTGTGCGCGACGCTTCGAGCATTCCATCGGCCTGTGCCAGGATCGCCTTGTCGTTGTCGCTGAATTCACCGGGCTCCGGCAGGATGCCGTCGAGTTGTTTGGCGATCATGGAAAGCGAACGCTGCGCCAGATTGCCGAGATCATTGGCGAGATCGGCATTGACGCGCGCGACGATGGCCTCGTGGTTGTAGCTGCCGTCCTGGCCGAACGACACTTCGCGCATGAAGAAATAGCGTATCTGATCGACGCCGTACTGCGCCGCCATGGCGAAGGGATCAACGACGTTGCCGACAGATTTCGACATCTTCTCACCGCGGTTGAGCAGGAAGCCGTGGCTGAAGACACGATGGGGGACCTCGACGCCGGCCGACATCAGGAAGGCGGGCCAGTAGACGGCGTGGAAACGCACGATATCCTTGCCGGTGACGTGCAGATTGGCCGGCCAGTAACGCTGGAATTCGGCGCTCTCGACGTCGGGATAGCCGGCAGCCGTAATGTAATTCGTGAGCGCGTCCATCCAGACATACATCACATGGGACGGAGCGCCCGGCACCTCGATGCCCCAGTCGAACGTCGTTCGCGAGACCGATAGATCCTTCAGGCCGCCTTTGACAAAGCTCGCAACTTCATTGAGCCGCTCGCGCGGCAGCACGAAGTCGGGCACGTCAGCATAGAGGGCGAGCAACTTGTCCTGATAGGCCGACAGGCGGAAGAAATAGGTCTCTTCCTCGGTCCACTCGACCGGCGAGCCCAGCGGCTCGCGGCGAATGCCATCGTCCCCGACGGTGGTTTCCGCTTCGTCGAAATAGGCTTCCTGACGGACCGAATACCAGCCGGCGTACTTGTCGAGATAGATATCTCCGTTCTTCTCGATCGCGCTCCAGAGTGCCTGGCATGCCCGTTTGTGGCGCGGCTCGGTGGTGCGGATGTAATCGTCATAGGAGATGTTGAGCGCAGTCATCATGTCGCGAAAGCGCTCGGAGTTGCGATCCGCAAGAGCCAGCGGCGTGAGACCCTCCGCAACCGCGGTTTGCTGCATCTTGAGGCCGTGCTCGTCGGTTCCCGTCAGAAACCGGACATCGAAGCCGTCGAGCCGCTGAAAGCGGGCGATCGCGTCGGTGACCATCGCGGTATAGGCATGCCCGATGTGCGGTATGCCATTCGGATAGAAGATCGGCGTCGTGACATAGAAGACCTTGTCCCGCGGCGCGGCCGGGGCCGGCGCTGCGGCAGCAGGCGCCTTCGCACGCGGCGCTGCGGCAGGATTCCTTTCGGCTGACGAGGTCCTGTCGACGGCACTCGGCGTTTTGGGGGCTGCAACGGATTTCTTGGCCGCTGATTTCTTCGCCGGTTTCTTCGAAGGTGTCTTAGAAGACTTCTTTACGGCCTTCTTTGCTGTCTTCTTCACGGATTTCTTGACGGTTTTCTTGGCAGCCTTCTTCGACGCCTTGCGCGATTTCTTCACGACACGCTTTTTAGCGCTGGCCTTTTTGGTGGTGCGCGCTGGCGAAGACTTGCGGGCCTTGGCCTTTTTCTTTTTGGAGGTTTTCTTTTTAGCCTTCGCCACCACGAATTTCCTTTAAGCGTTCAAATCAGATTGTCCGGATTGATATCAAACGGAGCGTCACCGCGTGGCTTCCGCGAGCATCCCGAACACCGAGAAAACCAGCGGTTTTCGTTCCAGATTGTACGATTCCGTATCGCGCGCGGCGCGGATGATCTTTTCCCATACCTCCGCCAGCCGTGCAAGGCGCGGCAGGTTGGCGTTGGCGTCATCAGCGCGCAGCTTTTCGCCGATCCAGCGATCGACGCCATCGACGAAGGCGGCAAGGGCCACGCGGTCGCTCCCGCCCAGAGCGTCACCCAGCGCGTGCAATTCGCGGGGGTCGACATGCGGCAGGGTCGCCAGCAGCGCCGCGGTCCGTTGCTGCAATTTCAGCGCATCGCCGCCGAGCAGCGTGACCGCGCGTGAGACACTTCCCTCCGCCGCCTCTGCCGCTTCCGCAAGCGCGGGATCATCCGCCATCATGTTCGCAGCCTGTGCGGCGGCGCGGATAACGTCGCCAGTCGCCAGCGGCCGCAGCGGCAATTTGCGGCAACGGGACAGGATGGTCGGCAGCGCCCGCGCCGGCGAATGACTGACGAGCAGGAACAGTGATCGCTGCGGCGGCTCTTCGAGAATCTTGAGCAGCGCATTCGCCGCATTGGGATTGAGCTCGTCGACGGTATCAACGATGCAGACCCGCCAGCCGTCGACGGCCGCAGTCGAGCCGAAGAACGAGGTCGTCTCGCGCGTCTCGTCGACGGTGATGACGGTGCGCATCACGCCGCGGTCGTTCAGACTGCGCTCCAGCACCAACAGCCCGCCATGGGCGCCATTGGTAACCTGCCGCGCAACGGGATCGGCGGGATCTACGGCAAGCGTCTCCGCGCGTTGCACCGCTGGCGACAACGGGTTGGGATGCGTCAGCACGAACCGCGCCATGCGATAGGCCAGCGTCGCCTTGCCGATGCCCTGCGCGCCACCGATCAGCCAGGCATGCGGAATGCGGCCGCTGCGGTAGGCGTTGATCAGTGCGATCTCGGCATCGCGATGCCCGAACAGGTCAGGCGTTTCGCGGGGATGCCGGACTGCGGTGTCCTGCTCGACCTTGCGGGCGCTCATGCGGAACTCGCCGTCGAGGAAATAGCGAACAGGTGATCGCGCAACGCCTTCCAAACGCGGGCGGCGACCGTGTCGGTATCGGCATTGGCGTCGATCAACGCGCAACGCTTCGGATCTTCCGCGGCGATCTGCTGGTAGGCATCGCGCAAATCCTGATGGAACTTGACGTCCTCTGCCTCGAAACGGTCGGGCGCGCCGGTGCCGCGGCGGGCGGCGGCGCGCTTCAGTCCGACTTCAACGGGGATATCGAGGATGATGGTCAGGTCCGGCTTGAGATCGCCGATGGTGACCCGCTGCATGGCGTTGAGCACGGCGGGCGAGACCTGCCCCAGCCGGCCCTGATAGGCACGCGTCGAATCCGAAAACCGGTCGCACAGCACCCAGATCCCTTGACTGAGCGCCGGCTGAATCACCGTGCGCACATGGTCGTCGCGGGCGGCGGCAAACAGCAGCGTTTCCGCCTCCGGCCCCAGCAACTTGCCCATGCCCGACAGCACGACATGACGGATGATTTCGGCGCCCGGTGAGCCGCCGGGCTCGCGGGTGACGATCGCGCGCAGTTTTACCGTTGCAAGGCGGTCGGCCAGTTTCTTGATCTGCGTGGACTTTCCGGAGCCCTCGCCGCCTTCGAACGAAATGAACTTTCCGCGTCCCGAAGGCCGGCTAACCGTTGCTTCGGCCATAATCAGAGCTTCTCTGTGCTCGCGCGGAACACGCCGATGACAAGCTCGCTGGCGCCGTCGATCGCCCGGCGCATCGTCGAACCGGTCGCGACCGCCTCCACAGCATAGACCGGCGCCTCCATCGCGACATTGCCGCCGCGCCAGACCCGCACCACTCCGACCGGCTGGCCCTCGGCGACCGGCGCCCGCACCGGGCCGCTATAGACCAGGCGCGCGATCAGTTTTTCGTTGCCGTTCTTCGGCACCATCACCTTGATCGGCTCGCGGCTCGCAAGCTTGACCGATCGGCTTTCACCGCCGAACACCTTGGCGTATCCGACCTGTTGATTGGCGGCGAACAGCGTCCGCGCCTCGAAATTGCGGAACCCCCATTCCAGCATTTTCTTGGCTTCCGAGGCGCGATCGTCGGGGTCTTCGAGCCCGTTGATCACTACAATCAGCCGGATGTCGTTCTGGACGGCGGAGCCGACCATCCCGTAGCCACCCTCCTTGGTGAAACCGGTCTTCAGCCCGTCGGCACCGCTAAGCGAGTTCAACAGCGGATTGCGGTTCTGTTGCCGGATCTTGTTCCAGGTGAACTCCCTCTCCGCGAACAGCTTGTACATGTCCGGATAGGTTTGAATGATATGGCGCGCGAGGACAGCCAGTTCGCGCACCGTCATCTTATTGGCGGGATCAGGCAGCCCGTTGGAATTACCGAAGGTCGACCTGGTCATGCCGAGCTCGCGCGCCCGCTTGGTCAGGAATTCGGCGGCAAAGATCTTCTCGTTTCCAGCCATCCCCTCGGCGAGCGCGATGCAGGAATCATTGCCGCTCTGAATGATCGCGCCCTTCAGGAGATCGTCGACCGAAACCTTGCTGTTGAGGATGGCGAACATGGTCGAGCCGCCCGCCGGCGCGCCGCCTTTGCGCCAGGCGTTTTCGCTGATGCGGTATTCGTCGGTCAGTTTGACCTTGCCGGTCTTGACGGCGTTGAACACCACCTCGGTCGTCATCAGCTTCAGCATGCTCGACGGCGCCCGCAACTCGTCGGCGTTCTTTTCGAACAACACGCTTCCGCTGGTGGCCTCGATCAGGATCGCGGTCGGCGCATCGCCGTCAAAACCGCCCTCCGCTTCCTTCTTGCCACCCTGCACGCTGTTGTTGGCGGCGTAGACGATCCCGCCCCAGCCGACGGCCAGTGCCAGCGTGGCCGCGATCAGGCCCCGCCACGGACGTGCGGCCGCGGCGTCAGCTTTGCGGGAAACGGGTCTGTCGGCAGCCATTGGCGATGTCCTGAATCCCGGCGTTCTAACAGTTGGAAGTATCGCAAACAACACAGGTTTTCGGACTTGTGGATCAGGCGATCCAATTGCGGCGCCGACCGAACGACCGTATCCTCCCGTGCGCTGCAATTTCCCGACAGGATACAAAAAACAGGGCGGAAACGCGATGCCATCCTCACGCACCATTTCCGCAGGCGGGATCGAGTTGTTTGTGCTCGAGCAAGGTCAGGGTCCGCTGGTGCTGCTCTGTCACGGCTGGCCCGAATTGTCCTATTCGTGGCGGCACCAGATCCCTGCGATCGCGGCAGCCGGTTTCCATGTCGTGGCCCCGGACATGCGCGGCTTTGGCCGCAGCAGCGCGCCCGCCGATGTCGGGGCATACAGCATCTTCGACACTGTCGGCGACATGGTCGCGCTGGTGTCGGCGCTGGGCGAAAAGCAGGCCGTCATTGTCGGCCATGACTGGGGCGCGCCGGTTGCCTGGCACGCGGCGATGTTCCGCCCCGACGTCTTTACGAAAGTCGCGGGCCTCAGCGTCCCGCCCCCGTTCCGCGGCCGGGGCCGGCCGCTGGAGAGCCTGCGCGAGGGTGGAATCACCAATTTCTATTGGCAATACTTTCAGACCCCCGGCGTTGCCGAGGCCGAATTCGAGCGGGACGTCGCCTGGACCATGCGCCTGGTGCTCGGGCGCGGGGTGTCCGACCCGGCCGCGCTCTACATCACCGAGGGCAAGGGCTTTCTCGGCAACATCAGCCCCGTCGTGAAGCTGCCGGATTGGCTTGATGAGGCCGACATCGCCTATTTTGCCAAGGTCTATCGGGAGTCGGGCTTCCGCGGCGGACTGAACTGGTACCGCAATCTCGACCGCAACTGGGAACTGACCGCCCCCTGGCAGGGGGCGCAGATACATCAGCCGTCATTGTTCGTTGCGGGATCGAAAGATTCCGTCATCACCGGCCTGATCGGCGCCAAGCGCGTTACCGAACTGGAGCGGGTGCTGCCTAACCTGCGGCAAAAGCTGATCATCGACGGCGCCGGTCACTGGGTTCAGCAGGAACGGCCCGATGAGGTCAACGCCGCGTTGATCGCCTTCCTGAAGAATCAGTAGAGCCCGCGCCCGCTCAGAACCTCGCTCGGGCCCCGCGGATCGATCGGCAGATAGGCTGCGCGAGGCGCGGCCGTATAGCCCGCCTCGTTTTCGTAAGAGACCGCCCGTGGGTTTTCCAGCGCCCGGCCCCGGGTGCGGTTCGACGTCGACATTTCAGAGGTCGCATTGATCGAGGCGTAGTCGGCCGACGTGTTGCCGAGGCTATAGGGCCGCCCCTCCGGCATCGGAACCTCGCCCCGGATCCGGCCCGCGGAGGACGGCATCTCGGGAACGAACGGCCGGGCGGAAGCCACACGCACTGTGGATGGTGACGGCGCCGGAACGCCGGTCCGCAAGGTCGCCATCAGCTGGCGGTCGTCGGAACCCTCCAGGGGGGCCCGCCCAACATATTCGACGCGGACCTTGGCGACGCCATTGCTTTTGAAATCAAGCAGTTCAGCCGCCTTGTTCGACACGTCTATGAGGCGATTGCCATGGTATGGGCCGCGATCATTGACGCGAACCACCAGCGATTTGCCGTTACGCAAGTTGGTGACGCGGGCGTAGCTGGGGATCGGCAGCGTTGGATGGGCTGCCGTCAGCGAGAGCATGTCGAATACTTCGCCATTGGCGGTCAGCCGGCCATGGAAATCGTCGCCATACCAGGAGGCCATGCCTTCCGCGCGATAGTCAGGGTCTTCCTCGGGCACATAGACCCGCCCCGCAACGGTGTAGGGCTTGCCGATTCGGTAGGTGCCGCCACCCTTCGGCACGGGCTCGCCCATCGCCACCACCCGGGGGCTCGAGGAAACGCCGTATTTCGGATCGACGCGGCTCGCGAACTTGCCCGACGAGGCGCAATTGGCGAGGAGGACGCAGGCGGCCACAGCAGCAGCGCCACGCGCCACCCGGACCATCGATTTCGGCCGTCGAATCCCCATTTGCCCCAATTACCATTCTCACGGCCGCATGCCTACGTTGAGGCTGCAGGGCCTGATTCCTTGATACGGCCCACCTCCGCACCAAGTCGTAAAGATATCGCAACCCGAACACGGCGGAAATGCGGTGCGCGCCGCCGTGGTGAATCAATGGTTGCTAATATCCATGGCCGCCCCGGTTTGCGTTGGTCCCCCGGCGATTTACGGGCTGCATTGTGACGATCGTCCCTTGCCCTGTCCCGCATTCGGACAATCTGTTGCAGCAAATCATCACTCGGCCCGGATCTGTCGTTTCGGCCACTGAATCTTTTTGACTGTGCAACGCCGCAGTCGTTCTGTGCGTGCAGGGGCGCAAAGGATTTGTGCGATGATTGAGACGGTTACAGCGATTATGGGCTTGGTGAGCGCGGCGATTTTCCTGGCTCATGCATTCGAAGGCTATCGTTCCCGGGCCTGACTTTCAGGTCCTGCCGGTGGCTTTGGCCCCCGGGCAGAAAGACGCATCACCTCTTTCGAGGCGGGAGATTCGGAAAGCTTTAATAAATTCGGACGAGCATCCAGAGTGGCAGGTGTATCATGCGCAACCACGATTTGGTCTCCAACGGATTCCTCGCACTGACCACGGCCAGCCTGGTGCTGCTGTGCTCGAGCTTGCTGGCGTTCGCGCTCGGCTAGGACGACGGCCTTCCGCATTACTGGGCGGGATGGCATCCTCACCGCGCGAAATGACGCTTTCCCCGGCGGCACGCCCCTGCTAAGTCGCTGACATCCAAAGACGGAAGGGTGGCCGAGTGGTTTAAGGCACCGGTCTTGAAATACTAAAGGGCGTATATTGCCCCGTACTTACTGGTAGTATTTCGTCGGGTTTTCCGAGGAGTTTTCGCACCTCGATACCATCGTAGTCCGACCAGTGAGCCGCAGTTAGCTGGGATTTGGCCCCAGCATTGGTCCCAAGAAAAGCGTCTGTCCATATCAGCAAAAGACCGCTGTCACCTTGGAAGGTTTCGGACTCGCATTTTCACGGCCCTCTCCTATCTCAGCCGCATGAAGACCAGGAGTTCGACATGGAAATCGACCGCTGGGAGAAGGATGAGGCTGGAGACATCAGGATGCTGCCCCTGTTGGGGTTCTCGATCCTTATCGCCGCGGAAACCGCGATCGGCCTCCGGCTCGAACATGATGGCGACAGCGAGGATTCGCCTTCCGGCGCGCTACAACTGATCCTGACGCCAGCGCAGGCAAGCGATCTCGGCGGCATGTTGCAGAAGGCCGCCGAGCGCGTTGGGGAACAAACCGTCCGGCGAATACCCTCGTAACCGGTAAACCGGCGGGCTCTTCTGGACTCGCATTCCTTGGCACCTGCCCTATCTAGCCGTCATGCGTACCTGTGCCTTCGAACCCTGCATCCCGACCCGCGCCACCAAGGTCCCGACCTCCAAAAGCTGGATCCACGAGATCAAGCATGACGGCTATCGGATGATCGTCCAGCGCGACGGCAACAAAGTGCGGCTGTTCGCCCGCAACGGCCATGACTGGAGCGATCGTTATCCGCGCATCGTGGAGGCCGCAAGGTCGTGATCGACGGCGAGGCCCTACTGCTCGGCGTCGACGGTGTCTCGCTGCTTTCCTGATCAACTGCGCCGCTGATCTGACGTCGGCGCAGCGGGGTTTACCGCCCTACGGGCCTGATACGCTGGCATGGGCCCTCACGCGGGCCAGAGCAATGTTACCTTACCCGTAACTTAGCCCCGCCTCACCGGCGGGGCTTTTTCGTAGTGCAGAAGCCCGCCAACCGATGCCTTATTGCTTGTCCGGCCACCCTGCCATCCGACGGAAAGTGGAACGTGCACCCGCGACACGTAGTTAGTCCGGACAGCCAAAAGGAGATCACGATGTTCAAGAAGACCTTTATCGTTGCGGCGTCCCTCGCGTTAGCTTCGTCCGCATTTGCGCAAGGAAGCAAATCACCCGGCGGCTCGGATGGCACGCTAGGCAACCAGATGCAGGATACCACTAAATCGAGAACTCTGGGCGCATCGGACGCGCCGGGGCACCAGCTGCAGGATGATGCCAATAAGTCCAAGGGCGCGCGGGGACATCAGACCACCACGGGCTCCAGCACCTCGACCAAGAAGTAGAACATTATGTAAGAGCGAGGCCAGGTCCGTTGGCCGAGGGTCGGCGCGTCGGCCTGGTTAGCCTCTCAAGGCGAGGAACCGTCGGCAGAGGTAATCGGGGGTCGCTTGTATCAATAATCACCGCGGAGCCCGCAGTCCCGGTGAAGACAGCCACTCATCGACATGTGTTCCAGTTTCCGCTTGGCGGGCCTTCCGGAGCAGTTCGGACCAATTTTTCGGCTTGGGCACGCAGCCGCGCGGCTTCCTGCTCAAGGCGCTCGTTCAGGGATAAAAGTTGTTTGAAACGACGTCGAGGGATCATGGCGCGCTCCTTTCCGTCAGAGAAAGGCTGCCAGGCGTTCTCATCACAGATAAAAACCACGTACCGGGCTGTGATGGTCAAAAGTGTAGAACTTATCATTGCCCGCGTCGGCCCAGTGCAGCACACACTCCCCAAAATAGCCCCGCCGGACGGATGAAGAAATGGCCTAGCGGCTCTCCTCCTGAGGCTGGGGCCGTTTCTACGATATGGGGCCGGGAATTGCGCAGACCCGGGACTTCAAGCGCTTGCCCCGTTTGGAACGGCACCCCTGCGTCTGGAGTTATACACATCGAGAAAATCAACGGGCCGTTCCTGTTCACGTTCGGCGGCAGCCCGGCCGTGTACGGCCCGGCCGCAGCTACGCTGGGAGGGCGCGCGGCGGTGGATGAGCTAGTACCAGCCCATGTGGAGACAAATTCCTATCCATGCGAGAACGGAAACCGCTGCAATTGCGTTGGCGTACTTCTGATAATTCTGCATGTCACTTCTCCGGAGCGGTTCAAACCGCGTGCGGATCGGCCGGTCCAAATAAGAAGTAGCCGTCCCGGAGGACTTCGGGAGCTTGGGTTTATGTAAAGTTCACCCCGCCGGCGCGGAGCTATTCGCCTGAGCGCTTGCCTGTTTGGCTCATTAGGCACTACATACGTCCAGCCATCGGTTTGTTCACTATGGAACACAAAGGCATTGAGTACAGCTTAGTCCAGGCAGCCAGCCCCTTACCGCCGGCAAGTTGCAGCCGGGTCGTGACTGGCGGACGCAGGTCACGGACGAGTTTGCCACCCCTCTTCGTCATCAACGTAAGCGCCAAGACCCCGCACTAGCGCAGGCATCCGGCCCTTCCGTGGAACGGCTGTGCAGCTTTGCCGTTGTCCCTTATCCCAACAGCAAGGAGCACGATCATGGATCGCGAACACGTTAAGGGCGCTGCCGACAAAGCGAAAGGTGCCATCAAAGAAGGTGCCGGCAAGCTCACCGGTGACAAGGAAATGGAAACTGAAGGCAAGATCGATAAGGCCAAGGGTTCCGCCCACAATGTTGCAGGCGACTTGAAGGATGCAGCGCGAGACGCTGTTGACGCCATAAAAAAATAGACCGAAGGAAAAACCAAAACTCGCCGCCTTCGGGCGGCTTTTCTTTAATCACATACTCGCGACCGTATTTGCCAGGAACAAATGCTCTTGGGATGCCTTTGATTCGGGTTCTGTTGCGCGGAGTTGCTTTGATGCGTAATTCCATTTGGACGCCGTCGATCGTGCCCAATGGCAACGACGAAACGGTCTATCTGGTCGCCGATGATTTCGGCAAAATCGGCCGCGCCTGGCGCGAGACCGACTATGAGACCACCGACCTCGAGACCGTGATCCAGGACCTGCTCACTGGGCAATACAGCAACCCGATCCGCGTTATCGCCTTCAACACCGCCGAGCGCTGGTCGGAAGACGTTTCCGATGACGTCGCCTACGAGCTGCGTCGGCGCTGCGATCTGCAAGGGCGCGACATCCCGTTTTTCCTCCAAGACTTCACCGACCGCCTCGAACGCTACCGCGACGTGCAGCTGCCGCTGCCGATACGTCTGGTGTGACCCATGGTCGAGCTTCGGCCGCCCCGATTCCTGGTCAGACAGGATGGTAGCGGAACAAAGTGGATGGTCTGGGACCGTGTGTTGAAGCGACCTGCCCTTTTAAAGGATGAAGAATTGGTGAGGCTGGCGTTCTCCGCCGCCGAGACCCTTAGGGACGCTTTAAACACCGATAAACGGGCGCGTTGCACTAAGGCCCCCGGAGCTTCGGTAACTGAATAAAACGATCAAAAGGCCCCGATGTATCCCGCGGCGAGGTTGCGAAGCTTCCTCAAATAGCGACGGAAAGGCTGGCGGTCATGATTGGCAATGATGTTCATGTAAAAACGTGGAATAACTCATCGTCGGACATCAGCTACGCAACCTTGATCCAACCAAGGAGTTTCGCTGCGCATCGGTCAGGTCATCGCTTTCTGTGCTACTGCCGATAATACCGATACGGCCGCTCCCATACGAATGTCGAGCCGAAGCGATATGGCAGCGGATCATAACCGATCAAGTACGCAGTTTTAATGCGATAGTGTCGATGGCGAAAGACCCGGGTGGAGAGGCGCGAGGTGCTGCACACGCACCGCTGACGCGAGGTGAAGTCGGACGCAGAACTTTCATGCGGCTTTAGCGCAGCAGCAGATGCTTGATCCGAAAGGATGCAGAGCGCACTAAAGGCGACAATCGACAGGAGACGAACCATGGCAAATCTTTCCAAGACACCGAGTATAACAGCACAAAGATAAGCAAGTTCCCTGACCCGTTAGACCAACGCTGTTGTATGAGAATGAGGTGTCCGCGGGCCTGGCACAAGGCCGCCGGAAAGAGACCAGCGCTATCAGACTCTCCTCGTCGAGTTACAGATGCTTTGAGCGCATTTCGCGTCGTGCCGGGTTATCCCTCAATGGATCGATCATTGCACTTATTCCCGGATAGTCGATCATTGTAATATTTACGCGTGGCGGGACGGCAATTAGTCTTCGAGCATTATTAATCTAGGAGATACTCAGCAAGCTGGTTGCTCGGCCATTAAGCCGGGCCCACGTCAGCGAGCCATGAAACGGCCCCGGGGCGGAAAAGCTACGCCGCACCAAGGCCGCCAACCCAGTTGGGGTTTTCTCCCGGTAGGGGCATACGGGGGCTTGGAGACCGGGAGCCTTGCATCGACGCGCCGGAGTTCCAAAGAAACGGCCCAGCTTCGGGAGACAGCGCTGTATAATCAGCGGCTGAGTGCGCTTTCGAGGGCTGGCGGTTTCTGAACGCCTGGCTCCTTCGGGACAAACTGGCAATTGTCCGGTCCCTCAATTGCTATGATCAAACGGCCCCCTTCGCGGGCGGCATTTTGCCGGCCAGAGCAACTCCGGAACGACTTGCAGGTTATCTTTCGGGAAAAATCGGAAAGGACGCGGAAATGAAAAAGATTTTGGCATTAGCGACTGCTGCCACCATCGGCATTGGTTCCTTGGCTGCCTCCTCACCAGCCGAAGCGCGGTGGCGAGGAGGAGGATGGGGTCCCGGTATAGCAGCCGGGTTGATTGGGGCAGCAGTGATCGGGGGCATAGCCTCTAGCGCCTACGCCTACGGACCCGGCTATGGTTACTATGGCGGCTATCCCGGCTACGGATATGGCTACGCGCGTGTATCCTACGGGTATGCCCCCGGATATTACGGAGGTTACGCGACGAGCTACGCACCCGTTTATTACGGTCCGAGGTATCGGCGCGTCGTTCGCCCCGCCTACGCCTATTACAGCGCGCCTCGGTACCATCGTTGGCATCGCGGCTACCGCCATCATTGGTGAACTGGGAACCAGGCGGGAATAAGTGGCAATCGGTGATTGTCGCGGAGTTGGTTACGCTGTCCACCAGCGCTAGCTAAAAAAAAGCCCGCGGCCGAACAGGCCGCGGGCTTTTCGCTGTATTAAAAATGATGCTTGGATAACCGCATCATTGAGCACGTTAGTCGATCTCGTGGACGACAGTACGCGTGCCGGGGTCGACGAGCATCACGCGGTCGTTGGAGTAAACGTACCGGTATTTGCTGACGGACGGCCCCCAGTCCGCGGGCACTGCTTCCAGCTCGACGCTGGTCGGAATTTTGGCGCCGACGACGAGTCGTTCTTGCGTCGTGATGGGCCGAACCTTCTTCTCGGTAACGTAAGTCTTAATCTTGGTGCGATATTGCGGCTCGATCTGAATGGCAGCGTGGCCGGTGCCGGTGGTGGTTGTAACAGTCGTCTGAGCAATGGCAGCGGTGGCCAAAAGCGACATGGTAGCCGCAATCGCTAAAACTTTTTTCATCGGTGAATCTCCAGTCCGCTTGAGTGCGGACCTGCCTAACGCTAGCGCAAAGATAACGTTCCACTTTTTCCCGACTTCTGCGGGCAAAACTAAGTGCGCTTCATACTGTCTTTGCCGCGCCAAAACGATCATATCGCAAAGGCATTTCTTTCGGGATCTGTCGGCCGACGGTATCAGCGACGCGGCGTCCTTTTGAAGCGTTGCAGGCGCAAGTGCCGCGATCGCTCAAAGTGCTCCACGGCTCGCCCGCTGAAATGCCACCGCCCGCCCCTATGCCTATCCGAAGCCGCTGCCCGCGAGCTGCGGGATCGTAACACCATCGAGGCGATCCATGGCGGCCGCATCCATATCGCAGGAGGAACGTCGTGCCGAAAAGGGTTATGCAGAGCAAAAGCGGGCGCTTAATTACCGGGCACGATGTAACGGAACTTTGCATAACTAGCAGCGTCGTCATTCTCGAGCGCCCTCGAACCGTGCAATAGAGACAACGGTGTTTAGTTGGTTCCAGCCAAATAGGCAGCGAGAGAACATCCGGAAGGATCGCAAGCACCTTGAAGCCAGGGCTCGTCGCCTGTTGAAAAATTACCTGTCTGCGGATGGCCCGTCGAAAGCAGCAGTATACGAGCTGATCGCTGGGGCAGCTGCAGGCTGCCAACCTGATATTTCTGACCCGGAGTTGGAGGGCGTGCGGCTCGCTCAAGCCTCTGCCGAAGTAGGCCTCAACGTCGTTAGGGTGCGTGAACATCAAGCATTCGATGACAACGATCACTTAGCGGAGTTGATCACTGACGCTTACGCAACGGTAGCCATTGCATACGGCCGTGCCTCCGCCGCCTATACGGTTGATGAGGAGATGCAGAAGCTAGGGACCGCGGCTGTGCACCTGCTTACCATAGCAACCTCATATATGACCGCCCATTCGGATGAAATACCGCAGAAATGAAGGGCTGTTCCGCTTACCAAAACCACCCGACCCCATGAACACCATTTTAACCTAAGTTATGGTGAGAAGGGTTTTGAGCAGCCACCACTAAGGCAATGAAGCCTCTGGTTCCGGCTTACCTCCTGAGCTGGACGTTTGAACGAATGGCGCAGCTAGAGCGAGATGCCAAGGCATCGACGAGCGCGCCGGTTACGACCGATGAGCTCGAGATTCCGCCGGCGTTGTGGCGCGCTTATTCAGCCGCAATGGCGCAATATCTTTCGGCGCCGCTCGAGGTCCCTGTGACTTTTTACGCGGCCGAACACGACGGCCGAGCGTGGCGGCATCTGTAGTTCTCAACTCGACGTGGTCGAGGTGCCATGGGGACATCATGGCTGCCTGACGATCGGCGCTGAACGGCTGATTGGTCATCTGCGGAAAAGAATTGACGCTTTGATTGACGGCGCGCCCGCTGCCATTGAACCGCGCACGTCGCCGATCGGCTCTCACGGGGCGCAACTTGGTGGCCGCTTACTGGGCTCGAAACTTGAGGATCAGACATGCCACAACGGGTCGGTGTGGGATAGCTGACGCTGAACGGTCGGGTTGGCTCGCCGGCTTGGCCTTCCAGTCGAGGAAAGCCGTAGTCACGAAACAGTACGACCGCTGAAGGCGATTACCCCGAGAAGCAATCTAGATGCGACGCCGATCACTTGCCTCAGAAGTCCCACCCGGTGACTTAAAGTCTCCGGATTTGCCGATTGTTGAAACCGGCTCATTCTTGGCTTGAATCCCTAACTTTTCGCTCATACCAAACAGTCCACAGACTGTCGCAGTGACTAACGCCATCACTATTAGCATTCTCTGGCGTGTCATCGACGGCTCCCGCACGTTTCCACCGATGCTGCATTTGCTACGTAATCAACGTGTTGGTCGAGCAAAGTTTCCTAACCTGAGCGCCAGTTGCCACTTTTTCCCGCCCATATGGAACTCTGCCTTTCATCGAGCGTTTCGCAAATGACAGGAGGGTGGCGACATGAATGAAGGTGCAGAATTAGCGACCGCTGGTTTGGCGGTGGCCTTTGCGGCTGTTTTGCTGGTCGCCTCGCACCTCTTCATGGAAACCCAATCTGCGAAGCAGTTCGTCAAAGGCTCAAGCAAAATAACTACTAACACAATCGCCAGCTGGCTATGACCCGGCTGCGGCTGGGAGAGCCGATGAGAATTGCGCAGATAGCTCCTCTAGCGGAAAGTGTACCTCCCAAGCTTTACGGAGGCACTGAGCGGGTCGTCGCATGGTTGGTCGAGGAATTCGTTAATGCGGGCCATGAAGTAACCCTGTTTGCTAGCGGGGATTCCGTGACCAGCGCTAAACTCAACGCCGTTTGCCCGCGGGCCCTTCGCCTCGGTCGCCCCCGAACCGATCCCATGGCAGCGCTTATCGAGGAGGTCGCCTGTAGGGCAAATGATTTCGATTTGATCCATGCACATATCGATTGGCTGCATTTGCCGTTGCTAAGCAGACTTGGCGTCCCTTTTCTAACGACCTGCCACGGGCGCTTGGATTTGCCGCTTTTCCCGGACGTAATCCGCCGTTTTCCTAAAGCAGCTTTTGTGTCGATCTCTGAAAATCAACGTATCCCGCTTCCGCAAGCAAATTGGATCGGCACCGTTTATCATGGCCTCCCGAAGGATCTATTTCGACCCTCCTTTAAACCTGGCTCCTATCTGGCATTCCTTGGCAGGTTGACAGCCGAAAAGGGGCCAGAGCCTGCGATACGCATCGCGAGAGCCGTAGGCATGCCTCTTCACATTGCTGCAAAGATACCGCGGGGCGAAACGACCTACTTCAAAGAGTCTATTGAGCCAGAGGTTGACGGAAAGCAGATCCGCCTGATCGGAGAAGTCAACGACCAGGCCAAGCAAGGGTTTCTTGCCGGGGCCGCTGCGCTTCTGTTTCCGATAGACTGGCCTGAACCGTTCGGCTTGGTGATGATCGAGGCGATGGCCTGTGGCACGCCCGTTATTGCCTTCAGGTCAGGATCCGTACCGGAAGTCGTTGACCACGGTATAACGGGCTTTGTCGTGTCCAACGAAGAAGAAGCAATTGAGGCTATTGGGCGTCTCGGCGAACTCGACCGGCGTCGCATCCGGGCCCAGTTTGAAAGTCGATTTACCTCACGACGAATGGCTGAAGAGTATCTCAAGCATTATACGGCGTTGGCACCGAAACGGAACACTGTGAAATCGGCCGGTAAAGACGCTTTGCAGGAACATTCACTCATAGACGCAACGGGTTTTGACCTTCATGCTCCGGACGCAGGATCGACGGGAGCGTGACACCGAATTCCTGTTCGAGCTCGGCATTGGCTGTGTTCGAGTCACTGACAGTTGCCGCCCGAAACCAGAGAAGCCGGCAAGGGCGACCATTCTCGCCGGCGCTTGCCGATTGCCGTGGAGTCTGGGCGACGAGCCCGCACACGGCGCCAGTCAAGTTAGCCGTGGGGCAGTAGAGCGCATACTACGCCCGCCGGTACTGTCCGTATTTAAGCCCCTGTGTCCTATGAATCCGGGGGGGTCCTAATTTCGTTCTAGTGTCGGGAACCAGGCATAGGACGTATCGTTAGGCCCTTCATGGAAGAGTTAGACAGACGCAAGAATGAGGCTCTGGTCGCGGTGACGTTGTGCACCGGGACGCTCATTGCCTGTTTCGGCATCGCGCTTGCGATGATTTAGGGCTCCACCGGCCCATTAACTATTTCGCAAGGTGGTCTGTTTTGCTCAGACAGACGCGTTAACTTCCTATTAGATCGTCTTATCACCGCCCGGTCAGTGGCTTTTATCGGTGATGAGAACGCCTGGTAGCGCTCCCGCCTTCCTCAATGGAAAGGAGCGCCCTATGGTACAGCGGCGTCGATACAAGCAATTGCTATCCCTCTCCGAACGTCTCGAACAGGAAGCCCGGCGGCTACGCGCCAGAGCGGAAAAATTGCCGCACGGCCCGGAGCGGGAACAGATTCTCCGCAAGGCACGCCAAGCGGAGACTGCGACACACGTTGATGAGTGGCTTTCATCGCCCGGCCTGCAAGCGCCGGAGTGAGGCTATGCGCACCGTTGAACAGTACCTCGAGAAGGCAGTCGAGTTCGAGGCGTTTGCGGCAACATCATCGAACGAGTGTACGCAAAAGCGGTTCGCTGACATCGCCGCGTGTTACCGGCTATTAGCTAGACGGGCCCGGTTGGTAGCTGTTGGCGCGATCCCGCCGGAACTAATTCGAGACAAACCATCTCCGGACCGTCCCATTAGCGCAACTTAGAAGCTGACGGACATGCGCGAAGACGATGCAGCTTACTGCCGCAAGGCCGCGGACCAGTGCCGTTCTAATGCTGCCGCGTCTGTGACCTTGCTAGCCACAGACGCATGGCTAGAGCTTGCGTCCGACTGGACGACACTGGCGGAAGCGTTCGAAAAGGAAGCCCGGCCGCGATGGTTGAACTGAGGCCTCGCCTAGCAACTGGCGTTCTCATCACCGATGAAAGCCACGGGCGGGCGGTGATCGGGACAATCTGGCATGTCCGGTGGCCGACATACTGGTCAATTTGACCACTAGGAAAGTTAATGAAAGGCAAAACGGCAATTTTCACACTAGGCCATTCGAGCTCGCCCGATATCTAGGGGCGTGCTGGAACGACGGCCACAGTCTCCCCTGCGCTGGGGCCGTTCTTTGGCACTCCGAATAGGCAACCCGCAGATTCAAAAAACGCGACTGTTTAGTGCCAGCGGAAAAACACCCCGCCGACGATTACCAGGATAACCACCGCAAACGCCGCCATAAGCCAAGGCATGTCTTTTCGCTCGCGGGGGGTCATTTGCTCTCCGGTGTCACCACAATGAG
>NZ_JAFCMC010000026.1:0-95653 GCF_018130085.1 Bradyrhizobium sp. AUGA SZCCT0169
CCGAAGTGTCACAATATGAATCACACAAAATGCCGATTCGGGAATCCCCGACATCAGATGTGTGCATGCCCTAGGGCCTTCGCCGGGACGACGGATAGTTTTTCTATCTGTTACCCGGATCCGAAATCACGCGGCTGGCGACCAGCCGATTCCAGATGAACAGCACGATCAGCGCGCCGATGGTGGCGGTGACGAAGCCGGCGCCCTGGTTGGCGCTGTAATAGCCCATCGCCTGGCCGATGAAGGTCGCGAGAAACGCGCCGGCGATGCCGAGCACCGTGGTCAGGATGAAGCCGCTCGGGTTGTTGGGGCCGGGCGAAAGCAGGCGCGCGATAATTCCGGCGACAAAGCCGACGACGATGACCCAGATAATGCCACCCATGGCGATGGTCCTTTGCAATGTTCTATGAGGGAGAATGCGGCGCGCGAGCGCGCCGCGGTATCAAAGCCGGCCTGAGATTTCGTTCTCGTCCGGCAGCCTTCCGTCCGGCGTCAGGTGATTGATCACGTCGGGCAGATACTGGCTGAGACCCTGCAGCAGATCATCGCGCGACATGCCGGTCTGCGAGGACAGCGATTCGATCTGATCGGCGCCGAGCGCGCTGGCGAGATCGCCCGGTGCGATCTCCTTGTTGGGGCCGTTGCTGACCCATGAACTCGCCGCGTCGCCCTGGCCCTTTTCCTGAAACTGCTTGAGCAGGTCGCCGAGACCGCCACTGAGGATGCTGCCGGCGGCGCCGCCCGCGAGCAAGCCGCCGAGGCCGCCCTTCATCAGATCGCTGAGGCCGCCTCCGCCCATGGCGTTACCCAGGCCGCCGGGCAGGCCCGCAGTCACGTTACCGGGCAGTTTCGGCGGGGCAGAAGGCGTCGACGGCGCTGCACCGGGCTGACTGCCGCCGAAATGTTTCACGGCTTTCCAGGCCAGCAGGGCCAGGATCGCCATGGTCATCGGCGACATGCCCTCCTTGCTGTCCGATTGCGCGTTCGGGTTGCCGGGGCCGCGCGGGCCGTTCTGCATGCCGTTGAGTATGTCGAGTAAACCCATGGTGGTCTCCTGCAGCGTGGTCAGCCCCCGGGCGAAACATAACGGTGGCCCATGACGGTTACAAGGCGCGCCCGGATAAGCGTTTGCGCCTTCGATAGGCACCGGGTGCCGGTTCTGCTATCGAAGGGCCGGCAATAGAGACAATTGAAGATGAACGCAGGCCGAACGATTGGCGTGGCGGGCGCGGGCAGCATCGGCTGCTTCGTCGGCGGCATGCTGGCGGCCGGCGGCCGTCGTGTCGCCTTGCTGGCACGAGCGCGCGTGATCGCCGAGATCGAGGCCAAAGGCCTGCGGCCGACGAGCTTTGAAGGTTTTGACCGGACGATCGAAGCGACGGCGCTGAAATTGTCGGATGACCCGTCGATCTTTGCGGATGCTGGCGTTGTGCTGGTCACGGTCAAAAGCGCCGATACCGCTGACATGGCGGATATCATCGCACGGCACGCGCCATCAGATGTCATTGTCGTCAGCCTGCAGAACGGTGTCGGCAATGTTGCGGTGCTGCGCAATCGCTTGCCCGGTCGGCGCGTGCTCGGCGGCATGGTGCCGTTCAATGTGATCACCGCGGGCGAGGGGCGGTTTCATCGCGCCACCTCGGGCGACATCGTGATCGAACAGGACGACGCCGGTACCGCCGAAAAGCTTTCAGTGCCCGGATTGAACATGGGCCCCACCGGCAATATCGACGGCGTGCAATGGGGCAAGCTGCTGCTCAATCTCAACAACGCGCTCAATGCGCTGGCCGATCTGCCGCTGCGCCGCCAACTCGTGCAACGGCCCTGGCGGCGATTGTTTGCCGACCAGGTGACGGAAGGATTGGCGGCGATGCGCGCAGAGGGCATCAAGCCGGTTTCGCCGACGCCGCTGCCGGCGGGCTGGATGCCGCCTTTATTGCGTTTGCCGGATATGATCTTCGAAGCCGTGCTGGGGCGGACGATGAAGATCGATCCCGAAGCGCGCTCCTCGATGTGGGAAGATCTGCAACGCGGCCGCCGCACCGAGATCGACTATTTTCAGGGCGTCATCACCGAGATCGCCGAGCGGCGCGGGCTGGACGTGCCGCTGTCGCGCCGGGTCGTCGAACTGATCCGCAAAGCCGAGGCCGCCGGCCAGGGTTCGCCGGGGCTGACACCGGATCAGATCCGCAGATGAAGCAGTTGGTTGCCTTGAAACGGCGCCGATGCGCGCGAGTTTTGCCGGGGAGCGTTCACTGGGAGAAGCGGCATGACACCGACACGAACAGTCTCTCTGACGATCGCCGCTTTTCTTGGCTGGCTATCCGTGCTTCCCGCGTATGCCGTGCCGCCCGTTGCGACGCCGTCGCCGGGCTATGAGGCGCGGCTGCAGGAGCAGCGGGCCGCGGCGGCGCGTGCCCACAGACCGGTCGCGCCAGTGCTAAAGCCGCCGCGCCGGACCAAGCGCGCCCGGTGAACTGATCGTGTTGATGCGAGGGTGATTGCGGATTGATGTTGTCGTCCCGGCGAAGGCCGGGACCCATACGCCGCGGCTCGTGTTATTGGAAAAGGAAGACAATAACCAGCCTGCAAAACAACGATCGCTGGTGGGTATGGGTCCCGGCCTTCGCCGGGACGACGGAATACATCAGCCCCGCTTCGGCTTGGCCGGCGGCGGGTTGCTCGGCGTCGGGTTGAACAGCTTCTTCAGATCGTCGATGCTTTGCGACAGTCGCGGCCATTCGCAGGAGAAGGAATCTTTCTTGCAGTTGGAAGCCTTGATGCGCGCGGCCTGCTTGACCGGGCTTGCCACCGGCACAGGGATTCTTTCGACCTCGGTTCGCAACGCCACCTGCTGCACGGCGCGCTGCGATTCTTGCTCTTGCTGCTGTTGTTGCTTGGCCGTCAAGGCCGCCGCGATGTTGCTGCGGCGCTGGCTTTCGAGATAGGCGGTATATTGCTGGTCGATCTTCTTCTGCTCTTCCGGCGTCGGGTTGGGCCCCGCGATGTCGAAGGTCCGGTCCTGCATGAAGTCGTAATAGGTGTAGCCGCCGCCAGGCTTGCGGCGGCCGGCGAACTTCGCGTTGCATTCGGCAAGCGCTGACGTCCTGTCTTCCTTGGTCTTCGCCTTCTCGGCGGCGTCAGCGCAAGATTCGAAATCGACCGGCGTGCCGCGCCACCACTGCGCATGCGCATGCACCGGGCCCAGCACGACGAGGCCGGCGACGGCTGCGATAGCGAGCAGCGATGATAGTGACGCAATCACGGACGGAGTTTCCTCAACAACGCGAGTTCCAAAGTTGATTTGCGGTCATGGATTAAACGGATTGTCGCCATTTTGACAGGGCTTGTCACCCCCGGAACCCGCTGATTTTCCAGCGCTGATTTCTTGCCTGTGATCGATGGAACCGACCGGCGGTGCGTTGGAATTTATTCTGGAAATTCAACGCGAAAGCGGTTTGGACCGTTGGGCGGAAGCCGGCCGGAGGCGGCTTGCGCCGCAGTCACCCCTGTTGACGCATTGTGGCAGGACTTTGCCATTTATTCCCAGCGCCGGCCCGGCGCGGTTTCGCCGAACATCGTGCACCAATGAAGGGGCGAGTTCACATCTGATGAAAATCCGCTCGACCGGCCGCCCGATTTTCCGGCGATCTCCTGCGATGCCGATTCCGATACAGCCCAATGGAATAGAATTTGGGCATACCAATCTGTGCAAAAAGGTATTTGATTGCCTGAGTTTGGCGCTATCAAAGATGTCCGCGAACAAGAAGAAGCATCAGGGGAAACCAACTGCATGAGCGTCACCATTGCCATGGATAGCGTGCCAAAGCCGGCGTCTGACTTAATCGAGGCATTCAGGAGCGCCTCGACGTCGATCATCAGCGACAACCTTGCCCGGCTGCCGGGCGCCGTGGGGTTGCGGCCGTTCCATCGCAGCGGCAGGCTCGTGGGCGTTGCCTTTACCGTCCGCACCCGGCCGGGCGACAATCTGGCCATTCACAAGGCGCTCGAACTGGTTGGACCCGGCGACGTGATCGTGGTCGATGGCGGCGGCGACGAGAGCCGGGCACTGGTCGGCGAGATCATGAAGAACATCGCTGAGTATCGCGGCGCTGCCGGCTATGTGATCGACGGCGCGATCCGCGACGTTGCCGCGTTCGCCGCGTCCGACTTTCCGTGCTTTGCCCGTTCGGTCATTCATCGCGGCCCCTACAAGAGCGGCCCCGGCGAGATCAACGTGCCGGTCTCGATCGGCGGGTCGGTGATATCGCCAGGTGATATCGTGGTGGGAGACGAGGACGGCGTGGTGTCCTTTCCGGCCGTGATCGCACCTTCGTTGCTCGAGGCGGTGCGCGCCCAGACCAGGCGAGAAGAGGAAACGTTGGTAGCGATCCGCGAAGGGCGCTATCAGGGCTCCTACGGCAAATCATGATCAAGACGCAACGGACATTGGGACAACTGACGTTGAGGAAGCGACGATGAGTCAGAGGGACGAGTTTCACAATCTGGACAACCCGGATGACGGCCTGTTTCGCGATCTCGCGCCGGGCCTCACCACGCGCATCTTCGCCGGCGAGCAGGCCATGCTGTCGGTGGTGACGCTGGCGCCGCATTCGCAAGGCACCCTGCATCATCACCCCGAGGAGCAATGGGGCGTGCTGCTCGAGGGTTCGGCCATCCGCGTACAGGGCGAAGAGGAGATCGCGGTGAAGAAGGGCGATTTCTGGCGCACGCCGGGAAACGTGCCGCACACCATGCGCGCCGGGCCGGACGGTGCCCGCGTGCTCGATATTTTCAGCCCGCCGCGGCCGGAGTACAAAAAACCGGGATCGGGCTTCGGTAATCAATAGCTCTGCGAAACAAAAAACAAACGCAGCAATAATCAGGGGGAGAGAAATGAAGAAGATCACGAGACGGTCGATGCTGGCGGCGTCGGCCGCATTCACTTTCGCGCCGTCGCTGGCCTTGGCACAATCGGCGAAGAACTTGACGCTGGTGGTGCCATTCCCGCCGGGAGGCTCGACCGACGCGCTGGCGCGGCTGCTGCAGTCTCACTTGCAGACCAAGCTCGGCCGTATCGTGCTGGTGGAGAACAAGTCGGGCGCCGCCGGTTCACTTGGCGCGACGCAGGTGGCCAAGAGCCCGCCGGACGGATCGTCGTTTCTGGTGACCTTCGATTCTCACGCGGTGATCCCGGCCATCCTCGAAAAGCCGCAGGTCGACGTCGAGCAGGATCTGGTGCCGGTGTTCCTCGTCGGCACCGCGCCCTATGTGATCGCGGCGAACGCGAGCCGGCCGTTCAAGAATTTTGCCGATGTCGTTGCAGCGTCGAAGAAAGAACCCGGCTCGATCAAATACGCCTCCGTCGGCATCGGCACCCTCGGCCATCTGGCGATGACGATGCTCGCCAAGCAGGCCGGCGCAGAGATCACGCATGTGCCGTATCGCGGCGGCGGACCGGCCATGAACGACGTGCTCGGCGGACACGTCGACCTGATCGCGGGATCGGCGGCGCTGATCATGGCGCAGTTGGGGACCAATACGCTTCGCCCCATCTTGCAGCTGGGGCGCGAGCGGATGCCATCGCTCCCGGACACGCAGACGGGAATCGAAGCCGGCTACCCCGATTCCGAGACGCTGGCCTGGTGGGGCATTTTTGCGCCCAAGGGTACGCCGCCTGATGTCATCGATGGCCTCGCAAAGCCGGTCCGCGAAATTCTGAGCGAGCCCGCGGTCGCGGCGCAGCTGCGCGAAACGCAGCAAATGACGCTGCTGCTGGCCGACGCCAAGGATTTCGGCACGTTCTTCGCCAAGCAGGTCAGCGCCTGGGGCAAGGTCGTGCGCGAGAACAACATCAAGGCGTAAGGCCCGGTATTCATCTTCTTGATTTTTCGGGACGCGATCCGGCGGCCCGCCTGGCAGGGGCGGCTGCGGCGGCTGCCGCAACGTGCCCGTATGATCCCGGACTATCCCAAAGACGCATAGGAAAAGCGGTCGACTCGTGGCGAAGTTCCGGGAACCGCGCCAACCTTTATGGCTTCCGCGCGTTGTCAGACTACGAAAGTCACCGTTTCGGAGATCGTTGTGAACAGCACACTCACGTTGAAGCCCCGTCCCAGCAATACGGCATTGATCGCCTGGCAGTTCACAGGGCAGCCTCTGTACGAATGGCCGAGCTGGGTGCAGTCGAGCTGCTCGCTTCAACGCGGCGACGACGGACAACTCGAGCTTCGACACGAGCGACGGAGCGGCGCGCAGATCGTCTATCTCGGAGAGTGGCTGGTCCACGATCTCGACGGCGGCATCTGCTTCTACACCGACGCCGAAATCCGCAAAGAGTTCGAAATCACCTGAGCGCTATTGACGCAGCAAACTTCGCGGCGAAGTGTGAACCACGCAACAATCAGCCACAATCTATGGGATTATATCTGTTGTCACTCACCCAGAGGGGCAATGCTGAAATTTCGAATCGCATTTTAAGGAACTGAGACGACTCAACTGGCGCCCCTCTCCTCGCAGCATTTTCCTGATTGGAGAAACGTGATGGCAACAGAAGTGAATGTCCAGCCCGGCCATGGCAAAGCTGGCCGTCATCCGACAAGGCAATTTCTCGATACGCTTTCCGGGCACGACGATCCCGGCATGTTCGGTCGGATGTTTCCGACCCTCGATCCGCTGGCGGTCGATGACAAGCCGCTGCAGGAACTCGCCGACGCGATGAAAGACCCGAACCCCGGCGACCCCGCCGGGAACAACACCAAGGTGCCGGCCGGCTTCACCTATCTCGGGCAGTTCGTCGATCACGACATCACGCTCGATCTGACCTCATTCGGCGACAAGGAGGCCGATCCCAACGCGGTGGAAAATTTCCGCACGCCGGCGCTCGATCTGGACAACGTCTATGGTCTCGGTCCGGATGGCAGCCGGCAGCTTTACGCGCGCAATCCCGGCGACCTCGACGGCAAGACGCCGGGTCCGAAACTCCTGATCGGCAAGACCATCAACGTGCCGCTCGGTGGCGTGACCGGCGATCTTCGCAACGATCTGCCGCGCAGTCCCGAAGGCTTTGCGCTGATCGGCGATCACCGCAATGATGAAAACCTCGTCGTTGCGCAGACGCATCTGGCGATGCTGAAATTCCACAACAAGGTGTGCGATCAGCTGGCGGCGAAGGGAACGCCGGTCGGCGAGATCTTTGCGGAGGCACGCCAGATCGTGACCTGGCACTATCAGTGGATGGTGCTGCACGATTTCGTCGAGCGCATCACCGAAAAAGGCATCGTCGCAAAAATCCTCGAGCAGGGCCGCCGCTTCTACCGCTTCAGGAAGACGCCCTACATGCCGGTCGAGTTTTCCGCGGCCGCCTACCGGATCGGCCACAGCATGGTGCGCGAGGTCTACAGCCACAACCGCATCTTCACGCCCGGCGGCGGCGGAATCCCGGCCACGCTCGACCTGCTGTTCAAGTTCACGGGACTGTCCGGCGGCATCATCGGCGATCTCGCGCCCAATCCGCCGACCCCGCCGCTACCGCTGCCACTGCTGTCCAGCAACTGGATCATCGACTGGCGGCGCTACTTTGAAGTGCTGGCCACCAATCCCGCTGACGTCAGGCTCAATCCCTCCCGCAAGCTCGATCCGTTCGTGGTGCCGCAACTGCATACGCTGCCGGGCGGCGGCGGCAGCCTGCCGTTCCGCAATTTGAAGCGCGGCGTGCTGCTCGGATTGCCGTCGGGACAGGATGTCGCCAAGGCGATGCGGATCAAAAACCCGCTGACTTCGGCCGAGATCGCCAAGGGCACCGACGGCGCGGTGGCCAAGAAGCATGGCCTGCACGAGCATACCCCGCTCTGGTACTACATCCTGAAAGAGGCCGAGCAACGCGGCGGCGGCGAAAAACTCGGACCGGTCGGCGCCACGATCATCGCCGAAGTCTTCGTCGGCCTCGTGCATGGCGACCGCCAGTCGTATCTGTGGCTCAAGGGCAAGAACTGGAAGCCGACGCTGCCTTCGAAGACGCCGGGCGATTTCACCATGGCCGATTTGCTGCGGTTCGTCGGCGATGTCAGCCCGATCGACGGCATTTCGACGGTGTAGCGGTAAAATCACCGATGAATCCTGCGATTGCGTTGTAAATCACGGCGCAATCGCAGGCTGGCGATCAGGCTTCCGCTCTGGTATGGAATCGCGATACCCGCCCGATTCAGCGGGTTCGCGGTCCCGTAGCTCAGCCGGATAGAGCGACGGTTTCCTAAACCGTAGGTCGCATGTTCGAGTCATGCCGGGATCGCCAGTTTTCAGAATCCAGCAACGCAAATTAAAGACGGCATTTCGCGACGCGCGCATGTCAGGCGGTCGGCGGAACGCGCTCGAACAGGTGCTCGTAATGCAGCACCAGTCCGTTCTCGTCGACCACCAGATCGGCTTCAAAGCCGAGCGACAGCCCAAGATCGACGTAGCGTAGCCGTTCGGGGCCTTGCCGGTCGTAGCGCTGGCGCGACCGCGCCACCGTCAGCGCCGGGCCATCGATGAAGGCGGTATCAAGCGGCAGGCTTTCTCCGGCGCCAAGCGGCGTCCTGCGGATCGGGAAGCTGTTGCAGAATGGCGTGACCGACAGGTCCGGCTCCTCGGCCCCTTCGAGGTCCGGCCGCAGCAAACCATCGACCCGCCAGCCGGTTCCGGCGCGTTCCAGATGCAGCAGACCATGGCCTTGCGCGTTCCAGCGCTCCACGGTGACGGTCAGCGCGTGCCATTCGGCATCGAGCCGCCAGCGATGGTCGATGCGATAGCCGCCGGCGTCGAGGCAGATCGTGGTCGCGGTGGCCGTGATCCGGTCAGGCTCGATTGTCAGTTCCAGGCGCTCGAGGCCCTCGATATCGGTCCGGCGCCAAAACAGCACGGATGTGCTCATGGCAAGTCTCCTTGCTTTCCCCAGCCTTTATCCTACGGGGGCAAGGATCATGCGTTACGCCGCCGCGGATCGAACACGCACACGTGTTCGAGGAGGGGCTGTCGGCGATCTCTGAAGGTTCAGCTGGTTCCTTGCAACATCAGCCCGCCCTTGGCCATTCGCGCCCTCAGCGCTCGTAGCTTGCCGGGTCCGCGCTGTCTGACGGATTTGCGAATGCGCTCCGCAAAACCTTAGGCATCGGATTGCGGAAATTGAGGCCGTTCGGCGATTCGAACCACTTCTTGTAGATCACCTCGATCTCGGGGCTGCGGTACAGGTTCGCAGTCGCGCGATCCGCCACGGTCTTGAACGGCGCATCGTCCTTGCGCAGCATGATCCCGTAGGGCTCGGCTTTCGAAAAGGCCTCTTCGCTGATGATGTAGGCCGACGGGTCCTTTGACCGCGCGATCGCGACGGCGAGTTGCACATCATCGAGGACGTAGGCGGCGGCGCGGCCGGTCTCCAGCATCAGAAACGCCTCCGCCTGGTCCTTGGCGGCCAGCACCGCAACGCCGAGATTTCGTGCGCTGCTGGCCTGGGTGAGCTGCACCATATTGGTCGAGCCTGAGATCGCAACGACACGATAAAAAAGTGATATTATCGAATGTAAATTCATTCCATGGAAGAATGAATGGAGCGCGCGACCGAAACGCTCCTGGGGAGCGGCGCGCATGGCCGCGGTTCAGCTCTCGCGCGATGGCTAGATCGAAACGGGGAACGCATGTTCAGTCTGAAGCAGGTCGAAGCACTGTATTGGATTGCGCGGCTCGGGACGTTCGAACGCGCCGCGTCCAAACTGAACACCACCCAGTCAGCCATCTCGAAACGCATTCAAGAGCTCGAACTCGTTGCCGGCACGCCGTTGTTCGACCGGAGCCAGCGGAGCGCCCGCCTGACCGAGCAGGGCGAGCAGCTGCTCGCGCTCGCGCAGGAAATGCTGGCGTTGCAGCAACGCGTGCTTCATCTGAAAGACGGAAACGAGATACCGGTACGCCGGCTTCGGCTCGGCATAACCGAACTGACTGCCCTGACGTGGTTTCCGCACCTCATCGCGAGTCTGCGCGCGAAATATCCAAGGGTCACGATCGAGACCGAGGTCGATATGAGCCGCGATCTCTACGATCGGCTCCAGGAAGACAGGCTCGACGTCATCATCATTCCAGAAGCGTTTTCTGATGCACACATCACCGCGGTCGAGCTAGCCCAGAACCGAAACGTGTGGATGGGAAGTCCAAAGCTCGTACGTACGCGGCGCAAGCTCTCGATCGCGGAGTTGGCTGAGTACACGATACTGGTCCAGGGAAACCGATCGGGCACCGGCCTTTGGGTGAGCAAGTGGCTGAAGTCTGAAGGTGCAATGCTTCCCCGCCTGTTTTCCAGCGACAGTCTGATCGCGTTGCTCGGACTGACCGTCGCTGGCCTCGGCGTGACATATCTGCCGCTGCAATGCTTCAAGCCACTTGTCGCTGAGGGGAACCTCAGGATCATCCGGACCGATCCGGAGCTGCCGGCGATTCCCTACGTCGCGATGTATCGCCACGACCGCCCCAGCGCCTTCACCGCTGGTGTCGCCGAACTCGCGCGGACCACCTGCGATTTCTCGCGTCAGCTACAGGGTTGATCGGTGGCTGACGATCCGCATTTTCGTGTTGCGGCGCCAGCAGCATGCGTGCTGCGAGACCGGATCGGCTTCTTCCCAGGTGATCGCTGCGGCCAAGTCGCTTTCCGGCGAAAGCAGTCGGCTCAAGCGCGAGGTCGGCCAGTTCTTGAGTCTTGGTCCGCGCCGCCTGAAGACACCACGGCCTCAGGACCTTTCGCCGAGCCGCGCGCCGCGGGCGACGCCCGCGGCCGTCTCCAGGCCGACGTAACGGACCAGCGGATCGGCATGGCGATGGACCAGCTGCCATTCCGAACCTTGCTTGCGATAGACCTGAGTGACGCGGAGTGACCAGTCCTGATCGGGCAGGCCGCCGACCTCGCCATGCTGGCGCTCGATCATCACGAGAACCACCAGACCGTCGGATACGTAGCTCTGCACCAGTTCGAGTTTCGCGTCGCCATTTCTGAAGTACTTGGCGAGTTGCGCCAGGCGTTCGGGGCTGGCATCAAAGCCGCGGCTGGCCGGGCCGCCGAACGGCTGCATCAGCGTGAAGTCATCGGCGATGCGGATCATGCGAGACCATTGCTCCATCTCGCCGCGCATGAAGGCGATCGCTTGCGCTTCGGTGCGCTGGATCAGCTCCGCGACCGGCTGTCCCGCGCTGGCGGCTGAATTGGCCAGGCATTCCGATGGCCGGAACGACAGGGATGCCGTCAGCGCGGCCGTCATCGCCGCGCGCCTAGACATGCCGGCTAGCGGGCAAGCAGAAGGTTTACCTTGGTCCAACGGCCGTCGTGTCCTGCGCAGGAATCCGAACATGTGAGCACTCCCGATTTGTTTCGGCCGGATCCAGGACGTCCGGCGGGGTGCATTTGCCACTTCATCGCAGATGAACAAAATGATATGATTTCACCGATATGGTGAACAAGATTGATCTATCCAGAGCCGACCTGAACCTGCTGGTGCTGTTCGAAATCCTGATGGAGGAGCGCCACGCCGGGCGATCCGCCGAGCGGCTCAACCTGTCGCCATCGGCGGTCAGCCATGGCCTTGGACGCCTGCGTAAACTGCTTGATGATCCCTTGTTTCTCAGGACGCCCAAGGGCGTGGTGCCGACCGCGCGGGCCACCGAACTCGCGGCGCCAGTGGCCGAAATCCTGACGCGCATCCGGGGCGTGGTGTCGAACGGTGCGCCGTTCGATCCGGCGCGCTCGACCCGCCGCTTCGTCATCGGCGCGCCGGATGGAACGTCGGCGGTGTTCCTGCCGCCATTGCTCGAAGCGTTACGGAAGACCGCGCCGGGCATCGATATCGGCATCCGCCAGATTCTGCCGACGCAGGGCCAGCCCACGCCCGACCTCGCCTGGAAGCAGGCGCTGGCCGATCTGGAAGCGCGAGACATGGATATTGCCGTGATCCCGTTCGACGATGTGCCGGTGCGCTTCCACAAGCAAACGCTCTATCAGGAAGAGTTTGTCATCGCGGCGCGCGCGGGCCACCCGTTTCAGAAGGCACCGCGCTTGCGGAACTACTGCGACATGCAGCATCTCGTCGTCTCGCACACCGCTGATGCCTATGGCTTCGTCGATGTCGAACTCACCAAGCAGGGGCTGGCGCGGCGCGTTGCGCTGACGGTGCCGAACTTCGCTTTTGCCCTCGGCGTGCTGGCGGAAACCGATCTGGTTTCGGCGTTGCCGCGACGGTTCGTCGAGATGCACGGTCCGCGCTTTGGAATTGTCGCTATCAAGGCGCCGATCGCGCTGCCCCACTTCGCCATCAATGCGGTTCTCCCAAAGGTTGCAATGATGGATGCGGGCATTGCCTGGCTTGTCGCGGCGCTCGACCAGATCAAGACGCCCAAGACGCCCGGTGCACGCAAACCAAAGCACTCCATTTGAGCGATCGGCACGAAAACACGCCCCCTCGCACCTGGCTACCTGCGCGAGACGGTAACGTCGGCCGGGTACTCAGGTGTTCCAGGGCGACCACAAAGCTCAACAATATCAATACAACCGAGTCCCTGCCGCCGCCCAGTGCATGCTTAAAAGTTCGCTAACAAGTCCCGGCTATATTGAGACAGTCGTTTTCCCATCCCAGGCCCAGGATTTGACCCGATGTTCTTTTCCCGCATCAGCTTCAAGCTTGCCGTCATGATTGGTCTCAGTCTCGCCGGCATGGTCGTGATGGCTCCGATCGCGCTCTACACCATGCGCGCGCAGATGATGTCGGACCGTCAGGTCAAGACGCAGCAGATGGTCGACATCGGAAATGGAATCCTGACCCATTATCAGAAGCTCGAAACCGACGGAAAGCTGTCGCGCGACGACGCGCAGAAGGCGGCGATCCGGGAAATCAAAAGCCTGCGCTACGACAAAGTCGAGTATTTCTGGATCAACGACATGTCGCCGAAGATGATCATGCATCCGATCAGGGCCGAGCTTGACGGCAAGGATCTCGGAGAGATGAAGGATCCGAACGGCAACCGGCTGTTCATCGGATTCGTCGACGTCGTGAAGTCGAAGGGCGCCGGCTTCTACAGCTATCTGTGGCCGAAACCCGGCTTCGATCAACCGGTGCCGAAGATTTCCTATGTGAAGGGCTTCGCGCCCTGGGGCTGGATCATCGGCACTGGCATCTATCTCGACGACGTCGATGCGGTGTTCCGGCAGACCGCCCAGATGTTCGCGCTGGTGTGTCTGGCCGTGTTCGCGCTGGTGCTGATCAGCTCGTTCTTCATTGGCCGCAGCGTGACGCGGCCGCTCACGACCATCACCAACCTGACCGACCGGCTGGCGTCCGGCGATACCGCTTTCGAGGTCCCCTATACGCAGCGCAAGGATGAGGTCGGTGCGCTCGCCAAATCGCTGCGCGTCTTCAAGGACAATGCCGAGGCGGTGACCAAGATGCACGCCGAGCAGGCCCAGCTGAAGACCGATGCCGATGCCGAGAAGCGCAAATCGATGATGGATCTCGCCAGCAAGTTCGAAGCCAGCGTCCAGGCCGTCGTCGGCGACGTCATCAAGGATGCGAGCGAAATGCAGGGCACCGCGCAAGGGATGTCCCATACGGCCAGCCAGGCGAGCGACCGCTCCAAGGCGGTGGCGATGGCTTCCCAGGAGGCGTCGTCGAACGTGCAGACGGTGGCGTCGGCCGCCGAAGAGCTTTCCGCGTCGATTTCCGAGATCACCCAGCGCGTCGGTCACGCCGCCCAGATCGCCGACAAGGCTGCCGCCGACGGCCAGCGCACCAACGAAACCGTTCAGGGCCTCGCGACTGCCGCCCACAAGATCGGCGAAGTGATCGGCCTGATCAACGACATCGCGTCCCAAACCAATCTGCTGGCGCTCAACGCCACCATCGAAGCGGCGCGCGCCGGCGAGGCGGGCAAGGGCTTTGCGGTGGTCGCCAGCGAGGTCAAGTCGCTCGCCAGCCAGACCGCCAAGGCGACGGAAGAGATCAGCGCGCAGATCAACGCCATTCAGGCCGAGACCCAGCAGGTGGTCGAAAACATCCAGAGCATTCGCTCGACGATCATGGAAGTGAACGAGATTTCGTCCTCGATCGCGGCCGCTGTCGAGCAGCAGGGCGCGGCCACGCAGGAAATTGCGTCCAGCGTGCAGAAGGCCGCCGCCGGCACCAATCAGGTCTCGCAGAACATCTCGGACGTGACCGCGGCGACGACGGAAACCGGCGCCAAGGCGCACAGGGTGCTGGAGTCCAGCGACCGGCTCGGCCGCAAGCTGAAGGCACTGCAGGACGAAGTGTCGAGCTTCCTGGCCGGCGTGCGGGCGGCATAGGCGCGGGTACGGTTCGGCTGAATCAGGACCGCAGCTCTAGTTCAGGCTCAAGGGCAGGGCGTCCATGCGCCCTGCCCAAGCAGCGTTCTGCGGTCGCTCGATAAATCGCTATTTTTCGAAAGCGCCGTATACGATATTTTTCAGAGCGATGCGAAGCCTGCCGCGGTGCATGACCGTCTGCGACATGAAGACAGCGAACATGTTTTCCTTCGGATCGACCCAGAAAGTCGTCCCGCCAGCGCCTGACCAGTTCATCTCGCCGACCGATCCCTCGATCGGACTGACGCCAGCGTCGATGCGGACGGCGAAGCCGAGCCCGAATCCGAAACCGGGTCCCGGCGAATAGGCGGGTCCGGGAGTCACGCCCGATCCCGGCCCGATATGGTTCGAGCCCATATAGGCGACCGTCTTCGGGCTGAGATATCGCTTACCGTCGAGCGTGCCGCCATTGACCAGCATCGCGGCGAAGCGCGAATAATCGCCGATGGTTGAAACCAGGCCGGCACCGCCGGCCTCAAACTTGCGGGCGACGCGCGGGTCGCCCATTTCCGCACCGGGACCGATCTTGCGGTCGCTCGGAAACGGTTCGGCCACCAGCGATTGTTTGGCCGCATCGGTGACGAAAAAGCTCGTATTGGTCATGCCGAGCGGGTCGAACAGGCGTTCCTTCATGAACTGAAAGAGCGATTTTCCGGAGACCACCTCAATCACGCGGCCGAGGATATCGGTCGACTGGCTGTATTCCCATGTCGAGCCCGGTTGATAGACCAGCGGCAATTTGGCCAGACGTTCGGCAAACAGGGCGTTGTCAGGATCGCCCTCGAACAAGTTTGCCTCGCGATAGAGCTTCTTGACGGCGCCATCGCCGAAGACACCGTAGGTCAGGCCGGAGGTGTGGCGCATCAAATCCTGGATCGTCATCGGTCGCCTGGGAGCGACCAGATCGAGTCCGATCTTGCCGTCCTCGCCCTTCTTCTCGACGCCAACCTTCACGTCAGCGAAAGCCGGGATGTATTTGGACACGGGCTCATCGAGCTGCAGCTTGCCTTCCTCGACCAGCATCACCGCCGCCACCGTGGTGATCGGCTTCGTCATCGAATAGATGCGGAAAATGGTGTCCGGCGTCATCGGCGCCTTGGTGCCGGGATCGCGAACGCCAAAACTGTTGAAATAGGCGGTCTTGCCGTTGCGCTGGATCATCATGATCGCGCCCGGAATCTTCTCCGTGGCAATTTCGTTCTTGAGATAGGCATCGATGCGCGCGAGCCCTGCGCTCGAGAAACCCGTCTCCTCCGGTTTGGCGATGATGGGGCCTTCGGCGAATGCGACGGAGACGGTCGCGAGCAACAATGCGGCGACGGCAACGCCGCGCAAGCGGATGGATGCGAGCATTTCT
The DNA here is from genome assembly GCF_018130085.1 of Bradyrhizobium sp. AUGA SZCCT0169. Classification (NCBI taxonomy): domain Bacteria; kingdom Pseudomonadati; phylum Pseudomonadota; class Alphaproteobacteria; order Hyphomicrobiales; family Nitrobacteraceae; genus Bradyrhizobium; species Bradyrhizobium sp. AUGA SZCCT0169. The sequence goes on from NZ_JAFCMC010000026.1 coordinate 15,744, forward strand.
ATCCCCCCTGGTCGGATCTTGACGTCCGAACGCCCCGGCCGCACTGACGGTGGCCCGATGATGCGGGATAGTTGCTTAGCTCGATGGCGCTGACAAGGCCCGCTGTGTCTATACGCCCTGCTCAAGCAGCGCCTTGAAATCGGCGCGGGCGCGTTGCGCTTCGCATTTAGCTGCCTCGGAGGCTTCTCCGAGCCCGAAATAGCCGTGGATCAGGCCTGGGCCGTCATAGTATTTGGTGGCGACGCCGGCGGCGATGAGCGCATCCGCATAGGCCTTGCCCTCGTCGCGGAGCGGATCGAACCATGCCGTGGTGACGATCGCCGGCGCGAGCCCGGCGAGGCTTCTTGCGCGTAGCGGCGAGACGCGCCAATCGGCGCCGTCGGCGGCGCTCTCGAGATAATGAACGCAGAACCATTCCATGACGGCGCGCGACAGGAAATAGCCCTCGGCGTTTTCAGTGCGGGAGGGAAAGCGCGCGTTCTCTTTGATATCCGCGAAATTGCCGAAAACATCGGTGACGGGATAGACCAGCAATTGCGCTGCGAGCTTGATGCCGGCGTCGCGGCAGGCGATTGCGGTCACCGCCGCCAGATTGCCGCCGGCGCTGTCACCGGCGACGCCGACGCGCTTGATGTCGCCGCCGAACTCGGCGATGCGTTCGACGATGTCCCTCAAGGCAGCGAACGCGTCCTCGAAGGCGCCGGGAAAGCGCACCTCGGGCGGCCGCCGGTAGTCGACTGAAATGACGACGGCGCTGGTCTCGATCGCAAGCAGGCGCGCTTGCCGGTCATGGGTTTCGAGATCGCCGGCGACCCAGCCGCCGCCATGGAAGAACACCACCGTCGGCGATTTTTCGTCTGTGTTGCGATAGACCCGCGCGGCGAGGAAACCGGCAGCACCCTTGACCTTGGTGTTTTCTGCGCTGGCGACCGGAGGCGGCGGCACCGCGGCACGGACATCCGCCAGCGCGCGAAGCGCATCGCGCGCGCTCTGCGGCGTCATCGTCGTGGGGTCGCGCAGCGGCAACAGCGGAATGATCTGGGCGATGACGGGATCGAGCGGCGTAACCATGTAGAATGCCTCGCGTTGGACAGGGCCGCACCTTAGGTCGCGCGCAAAGCTGCCGCAATTAGGTTTGCCGCATGGCTCGAGGATGCCGCGCTGCTGCGCCCGCTCATCTTTGGCGACGCAACATCGAGCGGGGAATGCCGCCGAGTTTGCTAAATTGCGAAGAATTCCATCAAGCAGAATTTGCGCGTCGCTTGGTAGGCTGGTTCCTCGTTTACTCCTGATTATCCGTACCGGCGGAGCGCAGGGAACGGCCGGTCGGGCCGTTCATTGCTCCTTGGGAAGGAGGTGCGCGATGAAGGAAGTTGCCGCGATAGACCGTGCGATCGACGAAGTGCTGGTGCAACTCGGGCAAATGGTTCTGAGGCTCTCCAGCCCGCAGGTGACGAAACGGGCCGATGAGCGACGCGCGCTGGTGCGTTCGGTCAACCAATACTCGGTGTGTGCCGCGCGTTCCGACGATCCGCGCGTGCACGAGCTCAAGGCCGAACTCGACGAGACGATCAAGCCGCGGTTGCGGCTGGTGGTCTCCAGATAAACGCTTCAGAGTAAGCGTTTCAAACCACGGGCACGCGCCGGGCGGCGACCGCCGCCGGCGAAATGACGTCGATGTCGAGCGGGACGCGCCAGCGCTCGGTCAGCCGCACGCGCGGCGCTTCGTTGCGCGGGTCGGCGCCGTCGATCAGAAAACCCTCAAAACCGTTGCTCATGACCTCGTTGCATTTCTGCACGTAGATCGGAAAGCCGCCGATATAGGGCATGAAGACGCGCGGCCGGCCGGGGATGTTGGCGCCGACATACCAGGAACTGCAGGTCGACCGCAGCGAGATCTTTGAGACCTCGTTGACGTGCTCGACCCATTCATCCTGATATTGCTCGATGGGCTCGATTGTATCAGCACCGATGTCGCGGATATGCGCCATGCAGTCGGCCATCCAATCGACATGCTGCTCGATCGCCTGGATCATGCTCGCCAGCACCGACGGGCTGCCCGGCCCGGTGATGGTGAACAAATTGGGAAAGCCTACGGTCGCCACGCCGAGATAGGCGCGGGGACCGGCGCGCCATTTCTCAGAGAGCGTCTGCCCCTTGCGGCCGGTGATGCGGATCTTGTCGAACGAGCCGGTCATTGCGGCAAAGCCGGTCGCGGAGACGATGGCGTCGAATTGATATTCTGACCCGTCGACCTCGATACCTTTGCTCGTAAAACGCTCGATCGGTGTTTTGGACACATCGACCAGTTTCACATGCGGCAGATTATAGGTTTCGAAATAGCCGGTATCGACGCAAAGACGCTTGCAGCCGAACACGTTGGAAGGGCACAGCAGCTCGGCGGTCGCGGGATCTTTCACGATGCCGCGGATCTTGTTGCGCGCGAATTCGGCGATGGTGTCGTTGGCTTCCTTCTCGAACAAGAGGTCGCCGAAGGCGCCGAGGAACGGCAGCCCGCCGCGCTCCCAGGCTTCTTCATATTGTCGCTCGCGTTCCTCCGGCGAGGCCTCCAGCGCCGGCTTCATGTTGAAGGGGAAATAGAAGCCGGTCGGCCGCGCCCGCGCTTTCGCCCGGAGCGCCGGATAATCGGCCTTGATCGTTTGGCGGTATTCCGGCGTCAGTTTCGCGTTCCAGGCCGGCACGGAATAGGTCGCGGTGCGCTGGAATACGGTAAGCGCTGAGGCCTCTCGCGCGATGATCGGAATTGACTGGATCGCCGACGATCCGGTGCCGATGATTCCGACGCGAAGCCCGGTGAAATCGACCCCTTCATGCGGCCATTCGCCGGTGTGATAGACCGGCCCCTTGAAGTCCTCACGTCCTTTGAAGGGCGGATGGTTTGCCGCCGACAGGCAGCCGATCGCCATGATGCAGAACTTGGCGAACACCCTGTCGCCGCGGTCGGTTTCGATACGCCAGCCTTTTGCAATTTCGTCGAAGCTCGCATCCGTGACGCGGGTGTCGAACCGGATGTGCTGGCGCAGATCGAACCGGTCGGCGACATGGTTGGCGTAGGCGAGGATTTCCGGCTGCGGCGCGTATTTCTCCGACCAGTCCCATTGCTGATCGAGTTCTTCCGAGAACGAGAACGAATACTGCATGCTCTCGACGTCGCAGCGCGCGCCTGGATAGCGGTTCCAGTACCAGGTGCCGCCGACGCCGCCCCCGGCCTCATAGACACGCGCAGTGAAGCCAAGCCCGCGCAGGCGGTGCAGCATGTACATGCCGGCGAAGCCGGCGCCGACAATGACGGCGTCAAACACCGCATCAACCTCGGCCGGACGCTGTTGTTGATCTTGCTTGCCCGCAGCCATGCGTTTTTCCCGATGAAGACGAAAGCTGCGCCTACATCAGACCAAAGCGCGCGAAGCGTCAATCGCGCCACCGCATGGGCGGGTTGCGCAGGGTCGCGGCCGTTCGTTTCCGCAAGCGTGTTGCATCGCGGCCGGAGCCAGCCCGGCCTGCGCGGCATCATGTCTCAGAGCGTCTTGAGGTACTCGATGATCGCCTTGCGCTCGTCGGGGGCCAGTTTCTTGCCGATCACGCCCTTGGTCTTCGGCGGCTTGTCGGCGAATTCGTGGCCTGTGTTCCAGTTTCCGCGGATCGAGGTGTCGAATTCGAAGCCGTTCGTGAGCTTGTCGTATTTGTAGCCGAGATTCACCGGGTCGTACTCGCGGTTGCCGAGATAGAATTTCTTCGGCCTTTCGTCGACCGGAGACAGCAGCGCGTAGACATTTGGAACCGAGCCGTTGTGGAGGTAGGGCGGGGTCGCCCAAACGCCGTTCAGTGGACGGACCTTGTATTCAAGCTTGCCCTGGATTTCGTTGGGCACGTTGCCGTTCAGGGCATTGCGTTGCTTCTCGTCCAGTTTCCGCTGATCATAAATGACGTCGACGGTCTTTTGGACCAGTTTGCCGAGCGCGAATCCGAATCCGGTCTCCGTGATTCCGAGATGCGGGGGGATCGCGACCGTCCGGGCGATCATGTCCGCGGCCTGGGCAGGATCGGTGCCGATATGCTCGATCGGGATGTTTTCGATCTTGAGGATCGGCTGGCCGATCTCGTTTTTGGTCCACCAATCCTTGTTGTTGAAATCGAAGAACGCCTTGGTCGAAACCGGCGGACGGTGACATTCCTGACAATGCACCTTGTAGAGTTCGCCGCCCTGGGCCGCGAGCTTTTCGTCGATCGGCGGCAGGATGTCGCTCGGCCAGCGCGGTGACTTCAGGCCCGAGAAGCCTTTTTCAAGGCTCGGCGGATCGCCCGCGATCATTTGCTCCATTTCGTTGAGCCGGTCGATGTCGACGCTCGATTTGAACAGGCCCTTCGACGGGTCGAGCAGATTGAGTTCGGCCGATACGCCCAGCGCTTCACCGGCATTGCGCACCATCGGCTGCATGATGGAGCCGTTATACTGCACCCAATCGAACCACGGTGTGTTCCAGATCCGCGGGTAATGCACCGGCGCCGAGGAGCCCGCGTAGTTTTCCGGCTTCTTCAGGTCGATTGAAAACACCTGATTGCCGATCCGGTTCAGCGCGTCCAGCCGGCCATAGCCTTCGAGCACGCTCTGGGAAGCGACGGCCTCCTCGAGATTCTTGACGGCCTTCAATTGCGTGAGGACCTGGTCGATCTGGTATTTCAGGATCTCGCGATCCGCGACCGCCGAGTCCGGCCCCAGGATCCGTGCGGCGAACCGATCGAAGCGTGTGGGGATCAGCCGCGTATAGAGCAGCGCCACGCCCATTCCCTGCTTCAGCTTGAACAGATCTGTCAGCGCCGGCCCGCCATCGATGATGACAGCGGTGTCCTTGTAGGTGAACCGCCCGGTATGGCAGGCCGCGCAGGTCAGGCCGACGCCGGTCATGTCCTGCTTGTTGCGCGGGTTGCGCCAGGGCGCGCCCGACGGGTCGAGCATCGGGCCGCCCTGCGCAATGCCGATCGGGAGCGCCTTCTTGCCGGGGATAATGGTGTCCGGAATGAAGCCGTAGCGATCGAGATAGGCCGGGTCGCTTAACGGGTCGGCCTCGGTGAAGACCAGCCACGGAATCGTCGGCTGCTCCAGCGCCATGAACCATTCAAAGGGCATGCCGAAGGTCCGCGTTCCCTGGTCGGCGTGGTAGAACCAGCTGAGTTTTTCTTTGCTGATGCCCTGGTCGAGCCAGACAGTCTTCTTCGGCTGCGGGTACTCCGCGATCCTGACGTGAAGGTTTTCCCAGAGTTTTGCGATGTCGTCCTTGAAAGCGACGTAACCGGCGACGGCGATCAAGGCTGCGATAACAATTTTGGTCCTGCCCCGCATGATCAGCCCTTTGTTCAATTGCGCCGCCTGAGCGCGAAATATGCGTATCTCATTAAAAAATCGCCAAACACGTACTCAGCCTTGGCGTGCGATCAAATATCTCGCCATCTTATAGTAGCATAAGCCGGCTGTCCATAAAGCCGGCTTTGCGCGTTGTGCCGTTCTGCTGCAGCGGAAGGTGCCGTTTCGAATCCGCCGGATGGGTTCGCCGAGCGCGTTTGCACGCGCCGCCCCTGAATGTAGAATCAAGCGGTAGCATACCCCGGGATCGCCGATTTGAAAGCCGCCGCCGTGCAACCGCTCAAGATCGAAATCACCGCTGCGGACCCGGTGTCTGCCTTGCTGATCCATCCGCCGCAGGCGCGCGCGTGTTACGTGTTCGCGCATGGGGCGGGCGCCGGCATGGCCCATGCTTCGATGGAGACGATTGCAACAGGTCTCGCTGACCGCGACATCGCGACGCTGCGCTATCAGTTTCCCTACATGGAAAAGGGCAGCAGGCGGCCCGATGCGCCGGCTGTTGCGCACGCCGCGGTGCGGGCCGCCGTGGCGGAAGCCGCGCGTTGCTGCGGCGGGCTGCCGCTGATCGCGGGCGGAAAATCGTTCGGCGGGCGCATGACCTCGCAGGCGCAGGCGATCGATGCCTTGCCGGGCGTTCGCGGGCTCGCCTTCTTCGCCTTTCCGTTGCACCCGGCCGGAAAGCCTTCCAGCGACCGCGCCAAGCATCTCACCGCGGTCGAAATACCGATGCTGTTCCTGCAGGGGACGCGCGATGCGCTGGCCGAATTGAGCCTGCTCGAACCCGTGGTCAAGAAGCTGGGCAAGCAGGCGACGCTGCATCTCGTGAAGGAAGCCGATCATTCCTTCCACGTGTTGAAGAGTTCAGGCCGCAACGACCGCGAAGTGATGACCGAGGTGTTGGATGCGTTCGCGGCGTGGGCCGGGACGATCGGCGCAGGATAGCGTTGGCAGAACGGCGCAGCGGATGCTAATCAGGCCCCATGGCCAAGATCCTCATCGTTAATCCCAATACGACCGCGTCAATGACGAAAACCATCGGCGAGGCCGCGCGCGCGGTCGCGGCATCAGGCACCGAGATCGTCGACGTGACGTCGGCGATGGGGCCGGTCTCGATCGAGGGATTTTATGACGAAGCCTTCGCCGTTCCCGGCCTGATCCAGGCGCTGTTGAACGCAAGGGATGCCGATGCCGGCATCATCGCCTGCTTCGATGACACCGGCCTCGACGCCGCGCGATCGGTCGCCCCCTATCCGGTGGTCGGGATTTGCGAGGCCGCGCTGGTGACGGCGGGGCAACTGGCAAAACGCATCGGAATAGTGACCACGCTGCCGCGTTCGATCGTGCCGCTGGAAGAACTGGTGCGGCGCTACGGCTTTGCGGAACGGGCGCATGTCACCGCCTGCAATGTCGCGGTGCTTGATCTCGAAAAGCCCGGCTCCGGCGCGGAAGAGAAACTCGACGCCGAGATTGCGCGCGCGCTCGACAAGGGCGCGGAAGCCATCGTGCTCGGTTGCGCCGGGATGGCCGACCTTGCAGCCAAGCTCTCGCAAAAATTCGGCGTTCCCGTCGTCGACGGCGTCGCGGCCGCGGTGAAGCAGGCCGAGGCGCTGGTCGGCTTGAAACTCACCACATCGCGGCGCGGTTCCTACGCGCTGCCGGGCGCCAAGGACTACACCGGCCTGCTGGCGCCGTTTGCGCCCAAGAGTTGAGCAGAACTGAGAAGGCTTTAGGCTGATTGCGGCGGGCCGTAGATCTTGTCGCGCAGCCGCCGCATGCCGGCCAGCCAGCGCTCGCGGCTGGAAGCCTTGCGCAGCATGTATTCGGCGACTTGCGGGTGCGACAGGATCAAAAACCGTTCGGCTTCCATCGCCTCGATAACCATGCGGGCGACTTCGGGCGCCTGCAGCACGCCATCGACCCGCGCGGCGCTGGGACCGGGCGTCGTCATGCCGGTCTGTACAGATTGCGGGCAAAGCACCGACACGCGGATGCCGCGGTCGCCATATTGGATGGCGAGATGTTCGGCGAGCGCCACCGCGGCATTCTTGGTGACGCCGTAGGGCATCGAGTTCAGCGACGCCAACAGGCCCGCGGCGGATGCGGTGTTGAGCAGATAGCCCGATCCCCGCGCGAGCATGCCCGGCACCAGCACGCGTGCCGCGAACACGTGGCTCATGACATGGACCCGCCAGCTGACGTCCCAGTCCGCGTCGGACGCGCTTTCCTGTCCCTTGCGCGACAGGCCGGCGTTGGAAAAGAACACGTCGATCGGGCCATATTTGTCCTCGGCTGCCGCGATCAGCGCCTTGACGTCTTCTTCAAGGCCGACGTCGGCGGTCACGGCCAATCCATCGATGTCGCCGGCGACATTCGCCAGCCGGTCGCGCGAGGTTTTCAGGTCGGCGACGACCACGCCGCGCGCGCCGGCCTCGGCATAAGCACGCGCCACCGCTTCGCCAATGCCGCTCGCGGCGCCGGTAACGACACAGACCTTGCCTTTGACGTTCATGCTGAAGCTTCCTTCTTTGTTCGGCGTGTCCCGCGTGTGGTGTTCAAGTCCGGTAAAGCCCCTTGTCGCGCGCCTGACGAATTGCAAGTCCCGCCATCAAATCGAGCATCGGCGTCGAAAGCCCGGCGGCCCGTGCGAATGCGGCGGGTGCGCGGACCAGTACGTCGATCTCCATGGCGCGGCCGAGCTCAAAGTCCTGCAGGATCGATGGCTTGTGGGCGGGCGCGGGGCCGGAGCGGGTGACGCGCTTGACCTCGGGATAACAGCTCTGGGCGATGCTGTTGGCTTCATCCAGCAAACGCGGGATCACCTCGGCGAGCGCCGGTTCGTCCCGGACGCCGCGGGCGGTCTGGCCGGTGAGCAGACACAGCACCGACATCGACATGTTGGTCAAAAGCTTGGACCAGATCGCTTCCCTGATCTCGGCGACATCTGGCGATTCGATCGAAGCTTCATTGAGCGCTGCGCGCAGCCGCGCGATCCGCTCGCTGTGACGATTGTCGCATTCGCCGATCAGGAGCCGGTTCCGATCAGGTGAGAGATTCGCGACCACACCGGGTGCGACAATCTCGTTGGATGAATAGATCACGCCGCCGATAATCCGTTCTTTGGGTATCGCCGCGCGCAGCTTGCCGTTTGGATCGAGGAAGCCAAGATCGGGCGTCGGCGGATGTTTTGCGGGGAGCCCGATATCGTACCACCAGGGGATCCCGTTCTGGGCCAAGACCACGGCGGTATCGTCGCGCAACAGGGATTGCAGACCGGCGGCGAGCGCACTCACCCCCGTCGCCTTCAGCGTGCTGATCACGACATCCTGCGGACCCAGATCCGCCGGGTCGTCGGAGGCGCCGACTTTGGCTTTGAACTCGGCCTCGCCGACACGCAGCGTCAGGCCGTTGGCCCTCACGGCGTCGAGATGCGGGCCGCGCATCACGCAGGAAACGTCGTGTCCGGCCAGCGCGAGCCGCACCGCGAAATGGCTGCCGACGGCGCCCGTACCGAAAACGCATATCCGCATCGAGTTGATGTCCTGCTGAGGGAACCGTGAGGCGACAGTTTCCACAAGCTTGCACCGCAGCGCAACCGGCGATGCCGTTTGCATCGCAGGCATCACGGAAAGGGATAGATCAATCGCCGCTGTGTCGGCATATTGCCTGTCGAAACTGCTGCAACCAAAAAAGGACCGTCAATGTCTGCCAATCCGGTTTTGTGGGATCTCGATCAACGCGGCGTCGCGACGGTCACGCTGAATCGCCCGGAAGTGAACAACGCCTACGATGCCGGGCTCATCAACGGCGTGCTGGCGGCGATGGATGAACTCGGCCAGAAGTCCCACCTGCGCGTCGTGGTGCTGAAGGGCAACGGCAAGCATTTCCAGGCCGGCGCCGACCTGAAATGGATCAATGGCGTGCGGCCGAAATCGCCCGAAGAGAACGAGGCGGTCTCACGCGCCACCTTCGAGGCGGTGCAGCGGCTCAATACGCTGCCGATCCCGACCGTGGCGCTGGTCCAGGGCGGCTGCTTCGGCGGCGGCACCGGCGTGATTTCGGCGTGCGACGTGGTGATCGCGGCCGACAATGCGCTGTTCTCGATCACGGAAGTCCGCTGGGGCCTGACGGCCGCGATCATTATTCCGCAGCTTTGCGATTCCATCGGTGTCCGTCAGGTGCGCCGCTACGCGTTGACCAGTGAGCGTTTCGGCGCCGAAGACGCGCGCCGCATTGGTCTGGTGCATGAGGTGGTGCCGCTGGCGGAGCTTGAAGCGTCGGGCGCCAAAGTCGTGAAGCAATTGCTGGCCAACGGCCCCGAGGCCCTGGCCGAAACCAAGGCGTTGGCGCTGGAAAGCTCCTTCGGTGGCATGAGCGTCGATGACGACGCTTATACACGCCTGGTCAAAATGCATTCGGATCGGCGACGGACATCGGAGGCGTCCGAAGGGCTGGCCTCGTTCGCCGAAAAGCGCGCGGCGAATTGGGGAGTGGGAAAGAGATAGTTTTGCGAGCTGCTCAGCAGCCCCGGCAGATGCCGCTCACACTCCGGTAGACCTCGGCATCGTCGCGCCGCATCTGCTGCAGCGATTCGATCATGCGTGCGTCGGTGCTGCGCGTGTCGGCAATGGCGGGCGCGGGCTTGCGCTTGGCGGCCAGCGCAGCCTCCTGACGCGTGTAACAGGCCTCGCGCTCGGGTTTGGCCTGGATGAACCGGCACTGCTCCACTTCCGCCAGCGCGGGGGAAGCGCCAAGCATCAGGGCGGGTACGAGGGCAGCGAGGATTTTCAAACCGGTCAGTCCTTTCGTCCCCACTTTCTCAATTCCGCGTAGCGGGAGCAATGTCTTCCGTCTCTATTTCAACCGTTTGACACGTAGCCAAAATCGCCTGTGAAGGGCATGATGCCGGCACTTCAGCCGGGAACCCCAAATTGCCCTCCAAAACCATCACCGAGCCTGCGCGCCAAATTCCGCTCTATGGCGAATACGATGTCGCCGTGCTGGGCGGCGGGCCTGCAGGCATAGCGGCCGCCGTTGCTGCTGCAAGCGCGGGCCGCCGTACCCTGCTGATCGAACGCTATGGCTTCCTCGGCGGCATGGGCACCGCCGCGGGCGTCACCAATTTCTGCGGGCTGCATGCCAATGTCCATGGCGAGATGCACCGGGTGGTGCAGGGGATTGCCACCGATCTGCTTGACCGAATCGACCGGCTCGGCGGGCTGAACGCGCCGCATCTCATTCTGGGCAAGATTTTCGCGCAGGCCTATGACACCGCGGCCTACAAGATCGCGGCCGACGATCTCCTGGCCGCGCACAAGGTCGACATTCTCTTTCATGCGCTCGGCGCCGGCGTGGTGATGCATGACGAGAGGCACATCGACGCGCTGATCGTCGAGACCAAGGCGGGCCGGCAGGCGGTGCGCGCCGGAATCTTCATCGATTGCTCCGGCGACGGCGATCTCGCGGCCTGGGCCGGCGCGCCGTTCGAGGTCGGCGATAACGCCGGCAGCACGATGTACCCGTCGATGATGTTCCGCCTCAACGGCATCGACCCCGAGAAGGCTGGCGACGCCTGGCGGACCATTCCGGCGCTGATGGAAAAGGCCGAGGCCGCAGGCACGCACAAGTTTCCGCGCAAGGCCGCGATCGTCCGGCCACAGCGCCACGGGATCGAATGGCGGGTGAATTTTACCCAGCTCGCGCGCGAGGATGGCACAGCGGTGAATGGCCTCGAGCCTGACGATATGACCCGCGGCGAGATCGAGGGCCGCCGCCAGGCGGTGCAGGCATTCGAGTTCCTGCGCACCGTGCCGGGCTTCGAACAATCCTACATCGTCGATCTGCCGCCGCAGCTCGGCATCCGCGAGACCCGCCGCGTCGTTGGCGGCTACATGCTCTCCGGCGAGGACGTGCTCGGCTGCGCCTCGTTCGAGGATTCCATCGGTGTCAATGGCTGGCCGATGGAATCCCATGTCGCGGGCGACGTGGTCTTCAAGTTCCCGCCGATCCCGGAATCACGCGGCTTCAACGAGCTGCCGTATCGGATGCTGGTGCCCGAGGGTATCGACAACCTCTTGATGGCCGGGCGCTGCGCCTCGATGACCCATGACGGCCAGTCGGCGGCGCGGGTTTCCGGCGCCTGCTTTGCGATGGGCGAGGCGGTTGGGATCGCTGCGGATTTGGCACTGTCCGGCAACACGATTCCACGCGACATTGCCGTTGAAAAGTTGCAACAAGCATTGCAACAGCAGGGCGCCTTTATCGGCCGCGGCCAGAGCGTGCCCGAAGGGCTGTAAGAGAAGTTACGGAGGAAACGGTATGACGGGATTTGCTCGGCTCGCTGCGGCTGCCCTGCTGGCGATCGCGGCAAGCGGGATCGCACGGGCCGATGATGCGCTGAAGGCCAGGATCGGCGTGCTCAGGCTGTCCTCGTCGGCGCCGGTGTTCATCGCGCAGGACAAGGGCTACTTTCGCGAGGCCGGCCTCGACATCGAATTGAAATTCTTCGACGCGGCGCAGCCGATCGCGGTGGCGACGACGTCGGGCGATGTCGATTTCGGCGTCACCGCGTTCACCGCGGGGCTCTATAATCTCGCCGGCAAGGGCACGCTGAAGGTGATCGGCGGCATGAGCCGCGAGAAGGCCGGCTATCCCCTGATCGGTTATTTCGCCAGCAACAACGCCTATGCCGCCGGGCTGAAGACGCCGAAGGATCTCGCCGGAAAGCGCATCGCGGTGACGCAAGTCGGCTCCAGCTTCCATTATTCGCTGGGGCTGCTCGCCGACAAATACGGCTTCAAGCTCGCGGACATCAAGGTGCTGCCGCTGCAATCGCTGTCGAACGCTGCCGCGGCGCTGAAGGGCGAGACCGTCGATGCGGCGCTGCTGCCGGTGTCGACCGCGCGCACGCTGATGGATTCCGACGGCGCCAAATTGCTCGGCTGGGTCGGCGACGAGACGCCGTGGCAGCTCGGCGCGGTGTTCGCTTCGCCAAAAGCACTGACCAACAACGCGCTGGTGACGAAATTGCTGGGTGCACTGGTCCGCGCCGACCGCGAATATCATGACGTGATCCTGGCCTCCGTGAAGGACGGCAAGGCCGGGATCAACGACAAGACAAAGCCGCTGCTGGAAATCATCGCCAAATACACCAATCTGCCGGTCGAGCAGGTGGTCGGCAATTGCGCCTATATCGATCCCGACGGCAAACTCGACGTCAAGAACGTCGCCAACCAGATCAGCTGGCTGCAGGAACAGGGTTACGTCGACAAGGGCTTTGGCGTGGATGCGATCATCGCCAAGGAATATGTGAAGGCGGATTGATTTGAGGTTTACCTCTCCCGCTTGCGGGCCCGCAAGCGGGAGAGGGGGCGCAGCGGTGCAAGGATTCGAACTGAGAACCCAATGGACCTGATCGCCGGCCATATCAGCCACCGCTTCGGTACGCTGGACGTGCTCGACAACGTCTCGTTCACCGTGCGTGCCGGCGAAGTGGTGGCGATCGTCGGGCCCTCCGGCTGCGGCAAGAGCACGCTGCTGTCGATCCTCGGCGGGCTGCTGCGGCCGAGCGGAGGCCAGGCCGAACTGCGCGGCGCGCCGCCGGCGGGCAGCCTCAACCCGCTGACCTTCGTGTTCCAGGATTTTGCGCTGCTGCCGTGGTGCACGGTGGAAGAAAATGTTGAATTTCCGCTGGTGCACACGGCGCTCGGGATAAGCGAACGCCGCGCCGTGGTCGACGACGCGCTGCGCCGCACGGGGCTCACCGATTTTCGCGGCGCCTACCCGAAGCAATTGTCCGGCGGCATGCGCCAGCGCGTCGGGATTGCGCGGGCGCTTGCGGTGCGGCCTGCGATCCTGCTGATGGACGAGCCGCTCTCCGCGCTGGATTCGCAGACCCGCGAACTGCTGATGGAGGATTTTATCCGCCTGCTCGCCGATGGTTCGATGGGCGCGGTCTACGTGACGCATAATCTCGAAGAAGCCGTTCGCCTTGCCGACCGCATCGTGGTGCTGTCGCGCCGTCCCGGCCGCGTCCGCGAGGTCGTGACCATCCCGATGACGCGCGACGAGCGCGGCGATATCAATGCCCGCGGAAAACTGCTCGCGATACAAAATGATCTGTGGTCGCTGATCCGTGAGGAGGCGATCGACGCCGAGCGTGAGGTCCAGCATGCTTGACCGTGCGCCGCAGGGAACGCAGGACGAGGCCAAGGACAAGGCAGGGCCGCGGCCGGTGGCGTTTCGCGGTGCGGGCTTTACGCCAAGCGCCGGCCGCTATTCCGGTTGGATCGCGCTGGCGCTGGTGATCGCGTTCTGGCAGCTCGCCGGCAGCGCCGGCTGGGTCAATGCGCTGTTCCTGCCGCCGCCCTCGGCGATCGCGGTTGCGATCTACAAGCTCGCGCTATCGGGCGCGCTCTGGCAGCATCTGTCGTGGTCGGTGATGCGGATCGGATCGGGCTGGGTCCTCGGCACGGCTGCCGGCGTCATCGTCGGTTTCGGGATCGGGCTGTCGACGCTGGCGCGCGGCGTCGGCATCACCTTCATCTCGGCGCTGTTTCCGATTCCGAAGATCGCGCTGCTGCCGCTGCTGATCCTGTGGCTCGGGATCGGCGAGGAGCCGAAGATCGCGACCATCGCGCTCGGCGTGTTCTTCTCCACCGCGATCTCGGTCTATAGCGGTGTCGACGCGGTGCCGCGCAATCTGATCCGGATGGCGCAGAGTTTCAACGTGCCGTTCCATTTGATCGTGCGCCGCGTGATCTGGCCGGGCGCGCTGCCCTCGATCCTCGCGGGTTTTCGTATCACGGCGTCGGTCGCGCTGCTGCTGGTGGTGAGCGCGGAAATGATCGGCGCCCAATACGGCATCGGCGCCTTCGTGCTGCAGGCCGGCAATCTGATGCAGACCGATCAGCTGCTGGCCGGCGTTGTGATCCTGTCGGTGTTCGGGCTGGTGGTGGGGAAGGGGATTAATTTGCTGGAGGCAAGGCTGCTGCACTGGCGGTGATGTGCGTCGGCGTGAGCGAGCCAAAATTGGCGCGACAAACAACACCGTCGTCCCGGCCTTGAGCCGGGACCCATACCGCGTGATCTATCGATGGCCCGAGGTAGCTAACGCTGTCCGCAAAATGAGCGTCGGTGGTTATGGGTCCCGGCTCAAGGCCGGGACGACAGCGGTGGTTGCCTCACGCATTCCCGCGGTCTTCGCGGAACAGATCGAGCTTCTGCTGCACCGGACGGTCGGAGAAGCTGAACAGCACCGAATCGACATCGGCCTCGTGGGTGACCCATTGCCAGCTCGGCACCACGAACAGATCGCGCGCGCCCCACTCAAACGTCTGATCGCCGACCCGCGTGCGGCCCTTGCCCTCGATCGCGGCGAACACGGTCGCGTCGGTGGAGCGATAGCGCGCTGTCTTAAAACCCTTCGGCAGCATCTGGATGAAAGTACCGATGGTCGGCATCGCGAATTCGCCGGTTTCGGGGTTGGAGAATTTCAGCTTCAGCCCGTGGCAGGCGTCCCACTCATTGCGGATCTTGGCCTGCTCCAGCGCCTCGCGGGTGTAGCTGTAGGGATAGTTGAAGATCGGTGACGTCTTCGACTTTCGCTTCTCGTCGACGGGGAGGAGGTTGCGTCCGTAGCGGGCAAAGCTGTCGCCGGGAGGCCGCGTGATCTTCTGCTGGTCTTCGTTCGAGCCTTCGGCAAAGGACGCATCGAAGAACTGCACCATCGGAATGTCGAGCCCGTCGAGCCAGAACATCGGCTCGGAGGTTTCGTTGGAATGATCATGCCAGGTCATCGATGGCGTGATGACGAAATCGCCGGGCTCCATCAGCGTCTTCTCGCCGTCGACCGCGGTTGCCGCCCCCTTGCCCTCGAGCACGAAACGCAACGCCGACTGGCTGTGGCGGTGCGCCGGGGCGACGTCGCCGGGGACCACCATCTGCACGCCGGCAAACAGCGAGGTCGTGATCTTCGACTGGCCGCGCAGGCCCGGATTTTCCAGCACCAGCACCCGCCGCTCGGCTTCCTTGGCGGTGATCAGCTTGCCGGCCTCGGTCATGTAGTCGCGGATCTGGTCGAACTTCCACAGATGCGGCCGGCAGGCGCTGCGCGGCTCCGGCGTGATCAGATCGCCCATCACGTTCCAGAGCGCGGAGAGGTTCTCGCCGTCGATCTTCTTGTAGAACGCCTCGCGTTCCGGGGTCTTCTGCACGGCTTCCATGGATAGCCTCCCGTTATTCTTGTCCGTCCATTTATTGACAGCATACTTACAATATGGGTAGCGTCAATGACGGCGTAGACCGCAACGATAGATTTACGGGGAGGTTCCGATGAAGCTGCACGGCTATTTCCGCAGTGCCGCGGCCTACCGGGTCAGGATCGCCTTGAATCTGAAGGGGCTGCGACCCGAACATTTGCCGCATCACCTTCGCAAGGGCGAACAATGCGCGCCGGCCTATCTCGCCATCAACCCGCAGGGGCTCGTGCCCGCACTTGAGGACGACGCCGGCGCCGTACTCACGCAATCGCTGGCGATCATTGAATGGCTGGATGAAACCTATCCCGAACCGGCGCTGCTGCCCGGCGATGCGCTGGGTCGCGCAAAAGTTCGCGCCTTCGCCATGGCGCTGGCCTGTGACACCCACCCGGTGCAGAACCTGAAAGTGTTGAACCGGCTGCGGCAACTCGGTTTACCCGAGGAAAAGGTGACGGAGTGGGCGGCCTGGGTCAACCGCGAGGGACTGACGGCTTGCGAAGCACTGGCCACCGGCGAAAAGGAGCCATTCTGTTTCGGCGCAACGCCGACGATCGCCGATCTCTGCCTGGTACCGCAACTCGGCAACGCGCGGCGCTTTGGGGTGGATGTCTCGGTCTTCCCGCGCCTGCTCAAGGCTGAAGCCGCCGCGAAGGAAATCAAGGCGTTCGTCGACGCCGCACCGGACAAGCAGCCCGATGCCGAGTAAGCCCACGCCCATCACCATGGACGCCGTCTATGCGGCGCCGGGCTATTTGTTTCGGCGCATGCAGCAGATCGCGGTCGCGATCTTTGTCGAGGAATGCAAGGCCTTCGACCTGACGCCGGTGCAATATGCCGCGCTGGTTTCGATCCACACCCATCCCGGCATCGACGCGACGCGGCTGTCGGCGGTGATCGCGTTCGACCGCTCGACGCTCGGCAATGTGATCGAGCGGCTGGAGGCAAAGGCCTTTATCGAGCGCAGGGCCGGCCGCGAGGACAAGAGGGTAAAATTGCTCTATCTGACCAAAGCGGGTGCCGCCACGCTGCGCGAGATCATGCCATCGGTCGAGCGGGCGCAGGCGCGGATGCTGCAGCCGCTGAAGGCCGCCGACCGCAAGGTGTTGCTGACGCTGATGACGCAACTCGTCGATCTCAACAACGAGGCCTCGCGCGTGCCGCTGCGCGCCGAGGACGCGCTCGAGCATCTGGGTAAATCGGGTTGAGGCGGCCGGACAACTAGTTATTGTCGTCCCGGCCTTGAGCCGGGACCCTTAACCACCGGCAGGAATTATCTTGCACGCTGGTCGTTATCTTTTCTTTCCAGCAACGCGGGCCGCGGCGTATGGGTCCCGGCTCAAGGCCGGGACGACACGGAGTATGTCCTACATCCTCAACAGCGCCTGCCGGTCGATCTTGCCTGTTCCGGTCTTCGGCAGTTCATCGATGAATCGTACCTCGCGCGGGTATTTGTAAGGCAACAGCTTTGCCTTGACGAAATCCTGCAGCCGCTTGGTGGCATCGCCCGCGTCGAAGCCGCCCTGGTTCATCACCACCACCGCCTTCAGCGTCATGCGCCGGTCCGGCAGCTCGGCAGCGAAGACGGCGCATTCACGGACGTCGGGGTGCTCGGCAAGGCAGAGCTCGACTTCGAGCGGATAGACCCACTGGCCGGAAATCTTGATCAGGTCGTCGGCGCGGCCGCGGAAGAAATGGAAGCCGTCGGCATCGCGGACAAAACGGTCGCCGGTGTAGATCCAGCCGCCCTCGCGGATCGTCTCCGCTGATTTGTCCGGCCGGTTCCAGTACAGCGGCGTATTGGAATCGCCGCGCACCCACATGATCCCTTCCTCGTTGTCGCCGACGTCGCGTCCTTCCTTGTCCCGGAGCGCGATTTCATAACCGGGGACACGCAGCCCCGCCGCGCCGAGCTTCTTGTGATCGGGCCGGTTGGAAAGGTAGATGTGCAGTGCCTCGGTCGAACCCAGGCCCTCGATGATCTCGAGCCCGGTCAGCGTCTTCCAGCCGTTGAACACTTCACCCGACAGCACCTCGGCGGCGGACAGCGCCATCCGTAGCGACGAGAAGTCGGCTGCCGCCGCGCCATCGGCCTTGGTCAATGACGTATAAAGCGTCGGCAATCCGAAAAACACGCTCGGACGGTAGCGCCCGATCGCCTCGAAGATAGCGGCGGGCTTCGGCTGGCCGGGCAATAATAGCGTGGCGGCGCCGACCGAGAACGGGAAGGTGATGGAATTGCCGAAGCCGTAGGCGAAGAAAATCTTCGGCACCGAGAAGCAGATATCGTCGGGGGCGAGCTTGAGCACGCTACGTGCGAACGCGGCTTCGCTGTAGGCCATGTCGTGCTGCAGATGTACGATGCCTTTGGGCCGCCCGGTCGAGCCGGACGAGTACATCCAGAACGCCATCTCGTTGCGGTGCGTGTCGGCCTCCGCGAGTTCGGTTGGGAAGGCCTTCAGCCAGGTATCGGCGGCAAGCGTCTTCGGCACGGCGTGCTCGCCGGCGGTGCCGTTGACCACGATCAACGTGTGCAGTGGCGTGTCCTTGCAGGCGACCGCGTCGAATCGGGAAGTGAACTCGGCATCGGTCACCGCGACAGCGGCGCCGGCGTCCGAGAGATAAAACTGCAGCAGGTCCGGCGGCGTCAGGGTGTTGATCAACAGCGGCACGAAGCCGGAGCGGACCGCGCCGAAGAAGGCGGCCGGGTAAGCCGGCGTATCGTCGAGGAACAACAGGATGCGGTTGCCGCGCTTCAGCCCCAGCGACTGAAAGCCGTGACCCCATTGCGAGGCCTCGCGGCACAGCTCGGCATAGCTGCGTGTGCCGGCGGGTCCGGTCAGGGCCAGGCGTTCACCGCGGCCGTGCACGAGGTTGTCGAACAGGATGCGGCTGGCGTTGTAGCGCTCCGGGATCGCGAAACCGATTTCGCGCGCGCCGGGATTTTCCAGAGGTACCTGATCGTCGATCATCATGACCGGCTCCCGCTGTTCTTTGCTGCCTCATAGCGCGCCATGAAGGCCGGCGACATCGCGCGCAGGCGCGTATCGTCGATCCGTCCGGAGCGGGTGATGTAGCTGTAGGCAAAATCCATCAGATCGAGCTTCATGTGTTCGGGGAAATGTTCGTACCAGTCGGCGCTGGTGCGCGCCGCCGTCACCAGTTTCTTCACGATCGGCTTGCGTTCGCTCTGGTAGCGGGCAAGGCCCGCCGGAATGTCCGCTTCCGCCTCCAGCGCCTTGGTCAGCGCGATGGCGTCCTCGATCGCCAGCCTTGTTCCCGAGCCGATCGAGAAATGCGCCGAATGCAGGGCATCGCCGATCAGCACCATGTTGCCGTGCGACCAGTTCTCGTTCCAGATCCAGGGAAAATTGCGCCATACCGATTTGTTCGACACCAGCGAATGGCCGTCGAGCGTGTCGGCAAAGACCTGTTCGCAGATAGCCTGCGATTGTTCGATGGTCTTGTGCTCGAAACCATAGGCCTGCCAGGTCGCCGCGTCGCATTCGACCAGGAAGGTGCTCATGGCGGGCGCATAACGGTAGTGATGCGCGTTGAAAGACCCGAGATCGGTCTTCACAAAGGTCTGCGACAGCGTGGCAAAACGTTTGCTGGTGCCATACCAGGCAAATTTGTTGGTCGAATGCGAGACCGAGGCGCCGAATTCCTTCTCAAAGTTGCGGCGCACCAGTGAGTTCAGCCCGTCGGCGGCGACGATCAGGTCATAACCCCTGAGTTCGTCCAGCGACTGGATGATGGTGTCGTATCGCGGCGTGATGCCGGCGGCGCGCACGCGCTGCTGCAGGATAGTCAGCAATTCGAGCCGGCCGATCGAGGAGAAGCCGACGCCGTCGATCTCGACGCTCTCGCCCCGCAAATTGAGCGTGATGTTCTTCCAGCTTTCCATCCGCGGCGTGATCGCATCGACCGTCTCGGGGTCGTCGGCACGCAAAAATTCCAGCGCCTGTTCGGAGAACACGACACCAAAACCCCAGGTCGCGCCTTCGGGATTCTGCTCGAACAGGTCGATCTCTGCGTCCGGATGACGCCGCTTCCAGAGATAGGCGAAGTAGAGACCGCCGGGGCCTCCGCCGATGACGGCGATACGCACAGGTTCCCTCCTGATTGACAGTATACTTACTATTTGAGCCACCCTAAACCGGACCGGGGAATGACGCTACCAAAAAAATTGCCAAAACGGGCCAGGCGGATGCTTGTCTGGGTGCAACCCGGGACTGGAACGTGATGAGCCGAGATTTAATACCACCACTCGCTCCGTATCGCGTCATCCTGAGGTGCGCGCTCTTGTGCGCCTCGAAGGATGAGAAGCGCCCGTAACCCATCCTTCGAGGCTCGCTTTGCTCGCACCTCAGAATGACGTGTGCCGATTCGATTCAATAGCGCCGGCAGGCTCCTCCGCCAGCATTTGCCGGCGGCGATAGATCGAATCTTCCAGCCGATGCGCCATTGAAACCAGCGTCGAAATATCCTGCGCGTTCTCGCTTCTGATCGCGCTCGCCATCTCGGCATCCAGCGCCTGGTCGACCTGGTTTTCGATCTCGGTCAGTTCGGCCTCGCTCTTCACTTCCCTGATCCGCCGCGGCAGGGCGAACAGGCTGCGCAACGTCGTCTCGGCTGGCTCCTGCCGGCCGCCAAGAAACCGCCATGCGGTTGCGAAGATCGAGGCCAGCGCGCCCAGCACCATCGGCGTCAGGTAAATCCAGTTGCCGTATTTATCCATGAAGCTCTGCTGGGTCCCGTTGTAGTAGGCAGCTGCCCCCGGATGGACCGGGATATAGGCGCCGGGGTCGGTATCGGGTGCCGTCAGCCCGGCCAGCAGCGGCTGGTCGCGCACGAGATCGTTGCGGGCGGTGACCAGCGCCTGGGTCAGCGTCGTGATCGTGTCCGGGTCGATCTTCTTGTTGGCCACCAGATAAGTCGCGACGCGGAGCGTGGTCAGGTCGGCGTCCGGCACCGGCGGGTTGCCGCGCAGCGTGCCTTGCGGAATATCGAAGCTTTCATAGGCGCCTTCGACATCGGCGATGGCGCCGGCCGATTCCACCGGGATCAATGCGGGGAAGGAGTTATGCCCGCCCCGGAAGAAGCGCCTCACCAGGGAGATATACTTTTCGCTGAGCGGGACGACCAGCACGAACGCGCTCGCCGCTTTCGACTGGATCGCGCCCGGCGTATCCGCCGGCGCCATGTTCTTGAAGATCACCTTGTCGCCGAGGTCGTATTCCGCTTTCAGGGCCTCGACGATCTTCTGATTGATCTCGCCACCGACGACGCCGACGGTGTGGCCCTTCATCTTCTCGATGCTGGTCACCTGCGATCCCGGCAGGGCCAGGATCATCAGGACCGATTTGGTGATCAGCGCCACGCTCCGCGCCAGCGAGAGATCGCCGACATCGGCGCGCACGACGGCAAGGTCGGTCTTTCCCTCGGCAAAGATTTTTGCGGAATCGAGCACGTTGTCGGCCGGAACGATCTTCAAACGGACCGCGGATTTGGTGGCTTGCAGCCGGGCGGCGATGACGGACGCGACCTTGGCAGCTTCACCGTCGAACGACCCCACCGCGACGCTCAGCACCGTCGGCCTGTCGTAGAAGCGATAGGCGATGAGGCCGGCGCCGAGGACAACGCCGGCAAGGCCCGCCAGCAGGAACGCCCGGGCCCAGAATGGCAATGCGATTGAATAATTCCTCATTCCGGATTCATGGCCATCGAATGCTTCGAGGCCGTCGATGCTGGCACATCAATTGCGATCCCGCAAAACAGGAATCGGCAGAAGCCGGCCGCTGCGCCGCCAATGATGGCAGGCAGCGGCCGGCAGGTGCATATGTCTTCAGTTTGGAAGCCGGATCAATTTCGATCAGGTGCAGCGGCGAACTTTCACGCCGTTCACGATCACCGTGCGGCACACGACCGCCGGCTTCTTGACGACGACCGCACCCCGAGCCCCGGCGCAGCCGGCGCGGACTACGCCTTTTGCACAGACCACGGCATTGGCATCGGTCGACTCGAAGGTCATGGTGGTGCCAAAGGCGAGCAGGGCGGCCGCAATGAGCAGAAAAGCACGCATGTTGTTCTCCCTGGATTTATCTTGGTTGGTGTTCAGGTTTCTTCTGGAAGGTGCTGCGGATGCGTCTCAGGCCGCGCGTCTATTTCTTCTCCGCCGCCTGCAATACTTTCTTGCAAGCAGGTGTGAGCTTGTCGCTTTCCTTGGAGAGGCAGGCGATGATCCGCCCGCCGCCCGGGGTGACGCTCTTGCAGTATTTTTCGAAGTCGCCCATGCAGGCGTCGCGTTGCGCGGCAGTCAGCTCCTGCGCGAACGCTTGCGACGCAATCTACAAGGTGGATGCAGTCAGGATGGCACGTAGCATCTGTTTTTCCTCCTCGCGTTGGTTGATGATTGTTGTTCTCAAAGCGTCAGCCAGGCCGCCTGCTTGCTTCTCGATCTCGCTGTATTGAAGCTCCCTTTTTGTTGCGAAATCAGGAGAACCCATGGCGGAGATCAGAGCCGGATGGCTTTCATTCCGTGCCGATCATGTCGAGCCGGCTTCCAAGAAAATATTTCTGCACGTCGAAAAATTGATCATCGGAACGTTGATCGTATCGGCAGGGCAAAGGTCAATTGGCACACCGCGTGTCAGATCGCGATGACGATTTGTTATGTCGCGCGATCCGTGAGGTTGGTTCAATTGATCCTCGCGTTTCGTGGCGATTAGCGCGCCACAACCCTGCATCGAATGGCAGGACGTGTATCATTTGGACGTGAATCTGTCACCCAATGCAGCCTAATTCCAGGGCAGTCGATGATAAAATTAGGAGCAGTTCGAGGCATTGCCTGATGATTGAGCATCGGGCAGGGTCCCGCACTGCGAAGGGGATCCGAAGACATCGGCCAAACTGACCCGCCGGTGTTGCGATGCACAGGGGACAATAGGATGCTGATCAAGAAATCGATGCTTGCCGCGGCTTTCGCGCTCGTCACCGCCGCGCTGACCACGCCGGCACATGCCGACGCGTTGGACTCGATCATGGCGGCCAAGGTCATCAAGGTTGCAGTGCCGCAGGATTTTGCGCCGTTCGGCTCCGCCGGGCTCGATCTCAAGCCGCAGGGCTACGACATCGACATGGCCAACCTGATCGGCAAGGCGCTCGGGGTGAAGGTCGAGATCATCGCCGTCACCAGCGCCAACCGGATTCCCTATCTGCAGACCAAGAAGGCCGACATCGTCATTTCCAGCCTCGGCAAGAATGCCGAGCGCGAGAAGGTGATCGACTTTTCCGTCGCCTACGCGCCGTTCTTCTCCGGCGTGTTCGGTACCAAGGAAATCAAGGTGGCATCGGCCGACGAGCTCAAGGGCAAGACGATCGGCGCCACCCGCGGCGCCATCGAGGAGCAGGAGCTGACCAAGCTCGCGCCGGCTGACACTACCATCAAGCGTTTCGAGGATAACAACGCCACCATTGCCGCCTTCGTATCCGGACAGGTCGACCTGATCGCGACCGGCAATACGGTCGCCGCCGCCATCGCCGAGAAGGTCCCGGCCCGGGCGCCCGCGCTCAAATTCGTGATCAAGGACAGCCCGTGCTTCATCGGGCTCAACAAGGAAGAGCCGAAGCTGCTGGCCAAGCTCAACGAGATCATCGCGCAGGCCAAGACGTCCGGCGACATCGCCAAACTGTCCGAGAAGTGGCTGAAGGCGCCCTTGCCGCCGGGCTTTTGACCTGGTCGCGGGGGCCGGCCCGTCATGAACTACAAGCTTCAATTCAGTGAATTGCTGCCCCACTGGGATGTGCTGCTGTGGGGGTTGCTGTTCACCGTCGTACTCACGGTCGTCTCGACCGTCGCCGGTATCGCCGTCGGCACCGCCGGCGCATCGGCGCGCACCTTCGGGCCGAAATGGCTGGGCAGCCTGGTTGCGGCCTATGTCGAGGTGATCCGCAACACGCCGTTCATCGTGCAGTTGTTCTTTATCTTCTTCGGCCTGCCGGCCGCCGGGCTGAAGCTCAGTGAATCGACCGCGGCATTCCTCGCCATGACCGTCAACCTCGGCGCCTATTCGACCGAGATCATCCGCGCCGGCATCGAGGCGGTGCCGAAAGGCCATATCGAGGCCGGTATCAGCCTTGCCATGACCAAATGGGAAGTGCTGCGCCACATCGTCCTCAAGCAGGCGTTCGAGAAGATCTATCCGGCGCTGTCGTCGCAGATCATCATCGTCATGCTGGGCTCGGCGGTGGTGTCGCAGATCTCGGCGCAGGACCTGACCTACGCCGCCAACCTCATCGCATCGCGCAATTTCCGCAACTTCGAGGTCTATCTGCTGGTGGCCTTGGCCTATCTCTTGCTCGCCATGCTGACGCGTTCGCTGCTGCGCGGCCTCGGCCGCATCCTGTTCAAGGCGAAGTGAGCATGTTGCAGTTCAGCCTCTGGGACATCCTGTCGAACCTCCTGATCGCCACACAGTGGACCATCGTGCTGTCGCTGATCGCCTTTGTCTGCGGCGGCGTTGTCGGGTTGATCTTGCTGTTCATGCGGACCTCCCGGATCCCGGTGCTGGAATGGTCCACCAAGATCTACATCGAGCTGTTCCAGGGTACGCCGCTGCTGATGCAGCTGTTTCTGTTCTTCTTCGGCATCGCGCTGTTCGGCGTCGAGGTGAGCCCGTGGATGGCCGCGACCCTGGCGCTGACGTTCTGGACCAGCGCCTTTCTCGCCGAGATCTGGCGTGGCTGCGTCGAGTCGATTCCGAAGGGGCAGTGGGAAGCCTCTTCCAGCCTCGCCATGAGCTACATCGAGCAGATGCGTTACGTCATCCTGCCGCAGGCCTCGCGCATCGCGGTGGCGCCAACCGTCGGCTTCTCGGTGCAGGTGGTCAAAGGTACGGCGCTGGCTTCGATCATCGGCTTCGTCGAGCTGACCAAGGCCGGCACCATGCTCAACAATGCGACCTTCCGCCCGTTCGTGGTCTACTCGCTGGTCGCGCTGATTTATTTCTGCCTGTGTTTCCCGCTGTCCTGGTGGGCGAAAAAAATCGAGAACCGCCTCAATGTCGCTCGTTAGCATTCGTGACGTCAGAAAGAGTTTTGGTCCGAACGAGGTGCTGAAGGGCGTCTCGCTCGAGGTCGCCAAGGGCGACGTGGTCGCCATCATCGGCCGCTCCGGATCGGGCAAGAGCACGCTGCTCCGTTGCATCAACGGCCTGGAGACCTATCAGTCCGGCGCGATCATCGCCGACAGCATCGAGGTCGGCGGCTCCACCACCAATCTGCGCGAGCTGCGCCGCCATGTCGGCATGGTGTTCCAGCAGTTCAATCTGTTTCCGCATCTGACCGCCGCCGAGAACGTGATGCTGGCGCCGACCGTCGTCAACAAGGTGGCTTCCAAGGAAGCGCGTGCCATTGCGGCCGAGGTGCTGGCGAAGGTCGGGCTGTCCGAGAAGATGGATGCCTATCCGAACCAGCTCTCCGGCGGCCAGCAGCAGCGTGTCGCGATCGCACGTTCGCTGGCGATGCGGCCAAAAGTGCTGCTATGCGATGAAATCACTTCGGCGCTCGACCCGGAACTGGTCAACGAGGTGCTGCGCGTGGTCGAGCAGTTGGCGCGCGAAGGCATGACGCTGATCCTGGTCACGCACGAAATGCGTTTCGCCCGCGACGTCGGCACCAAGCTCGTCTTCATGCACCACGGCAAGGTGCATGAAGAGGGCGTTCCGAAAGAGGTGTTTGCCGCACCGCGGACGCCGGAATTGCAGCAGTTCGTCGGTACCGTCGCGCACGCGTAGTCCGATCGCGCCGTTTTCACGGCGCGAACCGGGTAGCGCGACCTGCTACTGCGCCTTGAACTGGGCCAGCACGTCCTGGCAAGCCGGCGACAGCCTGCCCGCGTTGGTCGCGAGACACTGCACGATACGGCCGCCACCCGGTGCCACGCCGCCGCAGATCGTGCGGACATCGGCGCCGCAAGCCGAGCGCAGCACGAGCAGTTCTTCGCGCGGCCGCAGCGGCCGCAGCACGATCACGGTGGGTGCGGCCGCGCCTGCCGCTGCCGGAGCCGCCGCCGCGGCAGGAGCGGCGCCGGCCGCCGGTGCGGCGCCACCGCCCACAGCCGCCGTGACCGCCTTCTCGCAAGCCGGCGAAAGTTTTGCCTTGTTCTTGTCCAGACATTGCAGCGCCGGCGCACCGCCGGTCGGCACGCCGGCGCAGACTTTTGGATAGTCGGAGCGGCAGGCGCTGCGGACCGCGGAAACCTGCGCGCTGGACGGCTGCCCCGCGGCTGCGGCCGCGGGCTTGGCGTCAGCCTTGGAATCAGCCTTGGAATCTGTCTTGGGCGCCGCGGTCGTGGTGGTAGGCTTTGCGCCGGCCGCGGTCGGAGCGGATTCGGGCTTGGCCGCGGGCGCGGCGGCAGCCGGCGCTGCCACGGCGCGCACCGCGCTTTGACAGCTCGATGATAGGCTCGACATGTTCTTCTGCAGGCATTGCAGCGAAGCTTCGCCGCCCGGCGGAATGCTGGAGCAATGCGCGATATAATCCGACCGGCATTGGGTCTTGATCGCGTCGCGCTGCGCCTGGCTCGGCGCCTGTGCAAAAGCTGGTGCTGCACTTGCGAATATCACTGCCGTCATCAACGCCCCGAGCGTTGCCGCACGTGTCAACGTGTTGAACATTTGAATAAATCCTTTTGTCGTCGCTGGAGTCGCCGCTTCAACAGAAGTGAAATCATGAACGAGAAAGCGAAGAAAATTTCGCGCGCGGCATCATTTTCGGTTTCCGGTTCCCCTGCAAGTGGATTGTTGCTATTTTTATGGGATGGTCGAACGCCATAATTTGAATAGAACGCCCTTTGCAAGAACAAACGTATTGAGGCACGCAAATGAAGTCTGAGCGTTCGCTGGCATGCAGCAGAGCACATGACACCTTCAGACAGAGAGGCACCATTGCGTGTCGCGCGGTCGTCGCCATTGCCGCATTCGGCGTCTTAAGTGCCTGCGAACAGAATACTTTTGTACCGCCGCCGCCGCCGAAAGTTGAGGTCGCCGTGCCGGTGCAGCGCAGCATCACTCGCTATCTGGAGGCGACCGGCAACACCGCGCCGATCAAGAACGTCGATCTGGTCGCGCGCGTACAGGGCTTCCTGCAATCGATCAACTACAAGGACGGCACTTTCGTGAAAGAAGGCACCACGCTGTTCACGATCGAGCCGGAAACCTACAAATTGAAGCTCGATCAAGCGCAGGCTGCCGAAACCGGCATGCAGGCGTCGATGAAGCAGGCCGAAGCCGATTTCAAACGGCAGTCGGAGCTGGTGCAAAGACAGGCGGTCTCGCAGGCCACGCTCGATACTTCAACGGCGGCGCGCGAGAACGCGCAGGCGAATCTGCAGCAGGCCCAGGTCAACACCAAGATTGCGGCCGTCAACTACGGCTATACCAACGTCACGGCGCCGTTCGACGGCATCGTCAGCGCGCATCTGGTGTCGGTCGGCGAACTGGTCGGCGTCTCGTCGCCGACGCAGCTTGCCAACATCGTGGCGCTCGATCCGATCTATGTGAACTTCAACGTCAACGAACAGGATGTGCAGCGGATCCGGGAAGAGGCAAGGCGGCGGGGCATAACCGTCGAGGAAATCCGCCAGTTGCCGGTCGAGGTCGGATTGCAGACCGAGAGCGGCTTTCCGCACAAGGGTAAGCTCGACTACGTCTCGCCGACCCTCAATCAATCAACCGGCACGCTCGCGGTGCGCGGCCTATTGCCGAATCCCGATCGGGCGTTGCTGCCGGGATTCTTCGTCCGGGTCCGCGTGCCCTTTGACGAGCAGTCGAATGCGCTGCTGGTGCCCGATGTCGCGCTCGGCAGCGACCAGGCCGGCCGCTACGTGCTGGTTGTCAACGGCGAGAACGTGGTCGAACAGCGCAAGGTACAAACCGGGCCGCTCGAGGGCGCTTTGCGCGTCATCGAAGGCGGCTTGAAGGGCGACGATCGCGTCGTCACCGCCGGGCTGCTCCGCGCGATCCCCGGTCAGAAGGTCGACCCGCAGATCAAGAAAATCGAAGCGTCGCCGGCACCAACCAAATAGGGACCGGCCATGATTTCGAAATTCTTCATCGAGCGGCCCGTCCTTTCCAACGTCATCGCGATCCTGATGATCCTGATCGGCGGGGTGTGCCTGTTTCGCCTTGCGGTGGCGCAATATCCCGATGTGGTGCCGCCGACGGTGCAGGTGACGACGCGCTATCCCGGCGCCAGTGCCAAGACCGTGATCGATACCGTGGCGCTGCCGATCGAGCAGCAGGTCAACGGCGTCGAGGACATGCTGTACATGCAGTCCTACAGCGGCGCCGACGGCACCTATTCGCTGACGGTGACGTTCAAGATCGGCACCGACCTCAACTTCGCGCAGGTGTTGGTGCAGAACCGGGTGTCGAGCGCGCTGGCGCAGCTGCCGCAGTCGGTGCAGAACCAGGGCGTCACCGTGCAGAAGAAGTCGACGGCGGTCCTGCTGTTCGTGACGCTGACGTCGCCGAATGCGACCTATGACAGCCTGTTCCTGAGCAATTACGCTACCATCAACATCAGAGACGAGCTGTCGCGGCTGCCCGGCGTCGGCAACGTCACGGTGTTCGGCGCTGGCCAGTATTCGATGCGGGTCTGGCTCGATCCGAACAAGCTGCAGGTCCGCAACCTGATGCCGCAGGATGTCGTGACCTCGATCCAGCAGCAGAGCCAGCAGGTCACCGCGGGCCAGGTCGGCGCGCCGCCGACACCGCCGGGGCAGGCCTTCCAGTATACGCTGAATGTCAGCGGGCGGCTCAGCGACAAGAGCGAGTTCGAGGACATCATCGTCAAGACCGGCAGCAACGGCGATGTCACCCGCGTCCGCGACGTCGGCTGGGTCGAACTCGGCTCCCAGACCTACAGCCAGGCGTTCTCGCTCAACAATAAGCCCGCCACCGGCATCGGCGTGTTCCAGTCGCCCGGCGCCAACGCGCTCGAGGTCGAGAAGGCCGTCAGGGAAAAGATGACGGTGCTCGCCAAGGCGTTTCCGCAGGACGTGAAACATGACACGCCGTTCGACACCACGAAATTCGTCTCGGAATCGATCAAGGAGGTCTACAAGACGCTGATCGAGGCGGGCTTCCTCGTCCTGATCGTGATCCTGATCTTCCTGCAGGACTGGCGCGCGATGCTGGTGCCGGCAACCACCGTGCCGGTGACGATCATCGGCGCCTTCGCCGCGATGGCGGCGCTCGGCTTTACCGTCAACATCTCGACCCTGTTCGCGATCGTGCTGGCGATCGGCATCGTGGTCGACGACGCCATCGTTGTGGTCGAGGGCGCCGCGCATAACATCGAGAAGGGCATGTCCGGCCATGACGCAGCGATATCGGCGATGGACGCGCTGTTCGCGCCAATCGTCGGCATCACGCTGGTGCTGATCTCGGTGTTCCTGCCGTCGGCCTTCCTGCCGGGATTGACCGGGCGCATGTATTCGCAATTCGCGCTGGTGATTGCGGCGACCGCGCTGCTCAGCGCCATCAATGCCGCGACGCTGAAGCCGACCCAATGCGCGCTGTGGCTGCGCCGACCGGCGCCGCCGGAACAGCGCAATTTCTTCTACCGCGGCTTCAACGCGGTCTACGACCGGCTCGAGCGCGGCTATGCCCGGCTGATCGGCCGCCTGGTCGCGCACAGCAACGTCTCGGTGATCGCAGCGCTCATCCTGATCTGTGGCGCCGGCTATGGCCTGTCGCGGGTGCCGACCGGGTTTATTCCCATTGAAGATCAGGGCTATCTCCTGGTCGCCGTGCAACTGCCCGACGGGGCCTCGCTCGACCGCACCCAGCAAGTGCTTACCCGCGTCAGCGACATCGCCGGCAAGCACCCCGGCGTCGATCAGGTCATCAGCATTTCCGGCATCTCGGCGCTGGATAGTTCTTCCAGCCTCGCCAATGCCGGCGTCGCCTACCTGATTTTGAAGGAGTGGAGCGCGCGCGGCGAGGGCGAGGATCTGCGCTCGCTGTTCGTCGGCCTGAACGAGAAGATGTCTGCCATCGAGGAGGCGCGAATCCTGGTTATCCCGCCGCCGCCGATCCAGGGCATCGGCAACGCTGCCGGTTTTGCGATGCAGGTTCAGTTGCGCGACGGCAATGCCGACTACGGCAAACTGCAGGCGATTGCCGGCGCCATCGTCTCCAACGCGCAGACGCAGAGCGCGCTGCAGCGCGTCAGCTCGTCGTTCCGCTCGATGGTGCCGCAATTCGACGTCGAGGTCGACCGGGTCAAGACCCAGACCCTGCATGTCACGACCGACCAGATCTTCTCGACGCTGTCGTCCTACATGGGTTCGACCTACGTCAACCAGTTCAACAAGTTCGGCCGCACCTTCCAGGTCTATGCCCAGGCGGATGCGCAGTATCGCCTGACCTTGCGCGACATGGCGAACATGATGGTGCGCAACAGCAATGGCGACATGATCCCGCTCGGCACGGTCGCCAAGATCACGCCCTCGGTCGGCCCCTCGCTGATCAGCCTGTACAATCTCTATCCGTCCGCAAGCATCATCGGCCTGCCCGCCACGGGCTACAGCTCGGGCCAGTCGATGAAACTGATGGAGGAGATCGCCGGAAAGACCCTGCCGCAGGGTACCGGCTTTGAATGGACGGCAATGTCGTACCAGGAGAAGGTCGTCGGCGGCCAGATCTACTGGGCGTTCGGGCTCGCGCTGCTATTGGTCTATCTCGTGCTGGCCGGACAGTATGAAAGCTGGTTCGCGCCGATCTCGGTGATATTAGCGGTGCCGTTGTCGCTGCTCGGTCCGATGATCGTGCTGACGGGGCTGCGGATCGAGAACAACCTCTATACCCAGATCGGGATCATCCTGCTGATCGCGCTGTCGGCGAAGAACGCCATTCTGATTGTCGAGGTCGCGCTCGAACTTCATGTGCGCGACCGCAAGCCGCTGCTGGAATCCGCGGTTGAGGCGGCGCGAGCCCGGTTCCGCCCGATCCTGATGACCTCGTTTGCCTTCATCCTCGGCGTGGTGCCGCTGGTGCTGGCGACCGGCGCCGGCGCCAACGCTCGCAAATCGATCGGCATCACCGTGTTCTCGGGCATGCTGGCCTCGACCTGTCTCGCGGTGCTGTTCGTGCCGACGTTCTTTGTCGTGGTGCAGCGGTTCGAGAACTGGCTCAGTGAGCGGAAGCGGAAGAAAGCGGGCGCGCAGGTGGCGCCGGGTGCGCGTTAGACTCACGGTGTCGTCCCGGCCTTGAGCCGGGACCCATACGCCGCAGCCTATCGGCGAGAACGCTGGCGTTAGATACCTTCCGTAACAATAACCGCCGCGGCGTATGGGTCCCCGCGTTCGCGGGGACGCGGTTGATGGAGTTGCGCCTACACCTTCACCATCCGCTTGCCGCGGTTCTTGCCGGCCAACAGTCCGATCAGCGCCTGTGGTGTATTCTCCAGGCCGTTGATGACGTCTTCCTGCACCTTCAATTTGCCGGAAGCGACCCAGGACTGCAGGTCCTTCAGGGCCTGGTCGCGCTCGTTCATGTAGTCCATCACGATGAAGCCCTGCATGATCAGGCGCTTCACCACGATCAGGCCGGGCACCCCGCGCGGGCCGGTCGCCGACGGCACGCCGTCATATTGCGAGATCGCGCCGCAGCAGGAGATGCGGCCGCGGTTGTTCATCAGCGCGATGCAGGCCTCCAGAATGTCGCCGCCGACATTGTCGAAATAGACGTCGATGCCCTTCGGCGCCGCCGCCCGCAGCGCCTTGTAGATCGCGCCGTCCTTGTAATCGACCGCGGCGTCGAAGCCGAGTTCAGAGGTGAGCCAGTTGCATTTGTCCTTGCCGCCGGCGATGCCGACGACGTGGCAGCCTTTTATCTTCGCAATCTGGCCGACGATCGAGCCGACCGAGCCGGCCGCCGCCGAGACCACGACGGTTTCGCCTTCCCTGGGCTTGCCGACATGGAGCAGGCCGAAATAGGCGGTGAGGCCGGCGATGCCGTAGACGCTGAGCAGATGCGTCATCGGATCCATCCGCGGCATCTTGGTCAAATGCTTTGCGGGCACCGCCGCGTAATCCTGCCAGCCGGTGTCGCCGAACACGATGTCACCCGGGGCTAGGCCGGGAGCTTTCGAGGACACGACCTCCGCGATGCCGCCGCCGGCCATCACGGTGTTGGCTTCGACCGCGGCGCGATAGGTGGCGCCGTGCATCCATGCGCGGTTGGCGGCGTCGAGCGAAATATAGCGCGCCCGCACCAGCACCTCGCCGTCCTTCGGCTCCGGCACTGCACCCTCCGACATCTTGAAATGCTCGGGTCCGAGCTTGCCGGTCGGCTTTTCCACCAGCAGGATCTGGCGATTGACGGTGGCGTTCATGGCGTTTTCTCCCTCGGCTTGATCGTTCTTGATGCAGTTGATCGCATATCAGGCGGCCAATTGCACTCGCTGTGTTGTGTCTCCCTCCAGAGCTGTAAGAATCCAGGCTTCAGAAGAACTGCAAATCCTGCGCGCGTCCGCCGCGGGCGGTCGTGGCGTATTCGATCGCCAGGAACAGTCCGCCCGCGACATATACTTTGCGCTTCTGCGACGCCGCCAACGCACCGGCCAGCCGCACCGCTTCTTCGATCGTATCCGCGATACGAATATCCGCGGCTGGATTGGCGAACCGCGCCGCGGCAGCGATGTCGTGCGGCTTGGCGCCCTTGTGGTACGCCGCCGTGCAGATGATCGTGTCGAAAGCCGGCGCCAGGCTGCCTACGATCTCGTTCGCCTTCTTGTCGCCGGAGGCGCCGGTGACGAGGATCCAGTCGTCGGCGCCGTGGATCGCCTTCAGGCTCGCCAGCGATTGTCGGATGCCGTCGGGGGTATGGCCGACATCGATCACCGTCAGTGGGGCCTGCGCGATGATTTCGAGACGGCCGGGCCATTGCGTCTGGCGCAGGCCGGTGCGGATAGCTTGCTCGATCCGCTCAGGCGCCTTGCTCGCCTGCGCGCCCTGCAGCCAGAGCAGGAACAGCGTGACGGCGATCGCGGCGTTGTTGAACTGAACCGCGCCGAGCAGGCGCATCTCGAGGTGGCGATAGTGGTGATGGCCGAACCGGTAATCGAACCGCTGTCCTGACGGGGACGCGGACTCGCCGTCGATACCGATCTCATCGCGAACGAACAGCGACGTGACTCCACGATGGCGATTATATTCGAGCAGATGCCGCCGCAGGCCGCGGCAATTCTCGCCATAGATGATGGTGCCGCCGTCGGCGCAGGCGTCGCTCTTGTCGGAAGCGATCAGCGCCAGCGTGTTGCCGAGCAATTCGACGTGTTCGAAATCGACCGACGTCACGCAAGTTTGAAGTGCTCCAACCAGGCGGACCGGATCGTAGCGGCCGCCGATGCCCGCCTCAAACACCGTGAATTCGCAATCGCTTTCCTGGAAATGCAGGCAGGCGAGTGCAAACAACGCCTCGAACGCACCGAACTGTTCGCCGCGCCGCTGCGAGATTCCGGCGATGGCGGTCTCGACTCTTTGCCTGGACCGGGCGAAATCATCATCACCGATCTCGGCATCATCGATCCGGATCCGTTCGTTGAAGCGCATGAGGTGCGGCGATGTGAAGAGGCCGGTTCGCAGGCCACAGGCGCGGCCGATCGCGGCGCACATCGCAGCTGTACTGCCCTTGCCATTCGAGCCGGTCACCACGACCGAGTTGCGCGTAAGCCGCGCGCGATCGACCCCGAGCGCGTCGAGCAATTCAGCCAGGCGTGCGAGGCAGATGCCGTCGCCATATTTCGGCAGGTCAAACACCGAGCAGTCCCATGGTGTGAAACGTGTGCTGCCAGATTTTCAGGATCAGGTCGCCGCGGCCGGATTCTTCCAGCAGCCTAATCGACGGGTTGGAGTTGACTTCGATCACCGTCATGGCGCCGGGATCGCCGCCGATGCCCACGAACAGATCGACGGCCGCGACACGAAGCCGAAGTGCGCGGCTGGCTTTTTTTGCCAGCGTAACCGCTGCTTCGGAAGGCGCAGTTTCGAGCACCATCGTTCCGCCCGCGCTCAGATTCATCCGCCCGGGAATCTCGCGGCGCTCGCCTTGCGGCAGCACGGCGTCGAGCGAGGGGTCGCGCTCCCCGGGGGAGGCCGGCGAGAGACCGCGGGCGCGAAGGGCATCGTTATGGGCGGTAAATAATTCGCGCAACGTGTGCACGCCGTCGCCGCGGACGAAGGGCGGATTTTTGCGCGCGCAATACAGCGCGTCGTCGTCGAGCAGAAAGACCCTGTACTCGGTGCCCTCGACGATCGGCTGGATCAGCACCGCGTCGTAATATTTCGCGACGTCGTCGAGATATCCAATGAGCGCAGCTTCGCCGTGAATCCTTTGCGCGAAATCGCCGCGCGATCCCGTCAGCGGCTTGACGAAGGCGGATGCGCCCAATTCGCGAAAGTGTGTCAACGCGTCCTCGCGCTCATGCCCTGGGGGGCGATGTGCGCGATAGCGTTCATGGAGGAAGAAGTACTTGCTGCTAATCGTCGATATCCCGGCCTCTTCAAGAACTTTGCCGGCGAAGTATTTATCGGACGCCAGTGTCGAGGCGGTGGCATTGTTCTGCGGATACCAGGAGCAGCGGCCGGCGCCGAAATGCAGCAATTTGTTCGGCGAAGCGACGCTGAAGAGCAGCCCGGAGCCGCCGTCGAGATCGCGAAAGGCGAGCCCGAATTCAGCGCAGGCGAATTCGGCATAGATCGACTGGTCCGGATAAAAGCCCGGTTTACCTTGTCGAAATTCTTTCACGCTTCGCATGCGGTCTCTTTTGACGCGTTCTAAAATTCGCGTAGCAATTTATTGCCAGATCGGCGTCAATTTCAGCAAGTTAATTGCGTGAGATCTCCATTAACGAAGACCAATCGAACCTTTCCGCAAAATAAACCGACTGCCATTCCGAGTTCTCAATTGTACGCCAATTGATCTTGACTATCTCTGTCATTGGCGCAATTGAAACGTCAAATCGCCAATGATTTCGGGGGTTTTTAGCTCTTTGAGCCCCGAAAAACCGGCAAGAAACTGATTTGTTCTACACCAAGACGTCAGGAAAAACGAAAACACATGAGCGCGTTCTATAGAGAGAAAGTTCTTTCTGTCCGTCATTGGACCGATACGCTTTTCAGCTTCACCGCCACCCGCGATTCCGGCTTCCGTTTCCAGAATGGGCAGTTCGCGATGATCGGCCTCGAGGTCGAGGGCCGTCCGCTGCTGCGTGCCTACAGCATGGCGAGCGCCAATCACGAGGAGGAACTCGAGTTCTTCTCGATCAAGGTTGCGGACGGGCCGCTGACCTCGAAGCTGCAGAAGATCCGCGAAGGCGACACCATCCTGGTCGGCCGCAAGGCGACGGGAACGCTGATCACCGACAATCTGATTCCGGGCAAGCGTCTGCTGCTGCTGTCGACCGGCACCGGCCTCGCGCCGTTCGCGAGCTTGATCAAGGACCCTGATGTCTATGAGCGCTATGAAACCATCGTGCTGGTTCATGGCTGCCGGCAGGTTTCCGAACTCGCCTATGGCGAGGAACTGGTCGCGAAGCTGCGCGACGACGAATTGTTCGGACCCCTTTTGTCCGAGAAACTGCTGTATTATCCGACCGTGACCCGCGAGCCGTTCCGCAACCGCGGCCGCATCACCGACCTGATCACCTCGGAACAGCTTTTCAACGACATCCACCAGCCGCCGCTCGATATCGCGACCGACCGCATCATGATGTGCGGCAGCCCCGGCATGCTGGAAGAGCTGCGCCAGCTGTTCGAGACCCGCGACTTCCTCGAAGGCAGCCACAGCCAGCCCGGTCACTTCGTGATCGAAAAGGCGTTTGTGGAACGCTGAGGCTTGTCGTCCCGGCCTTGAGCCGGGACCCATAGCCACCGGCGGCAATTGGTCTGCACGCTGGTTGTTATCTTCTTTTTCCAGCAACGCGGGCCGCGGCGTATGGGTCCCCCGATGCGCAATTGCGCATCTGAGCTCGAGGCCGGGACGACGTGGGGAAAGAGCGTCGCTCCCCCAGTAGCCCATCCCATTCCCCCGCTGCTATAACCCTCCCAACGCCATGCGGCCTGTGCCGACGCGGCGATCAGGGAGCCAGGCGTTGTCGGTACGCGATCAGATCGGCCCGGTGAAGACCGCCTTTGTGTTCGCCGGCGGCGGCAGCTTTGGCGCCATTCAGGTCGGCATGTTGCATTCGCTCGCCGCGCACGGAATTTCCGCCGATATGGTGGTCGGCTCCAGCGTCGGCGCCCTCAACGGCGCCTTCTATGCCGGCGATCCGACGCTCAAGGGCGTGGAGCGGCTGGGCGACATCTGGCGCGGATTAACCCGGCACGACGTGTTTCCGATGAGTTGGCGCGCGGTGCTGAGCTTTCTGTGGCGCCGCGATTTCCTGATTTCCCACGACGGCATCCGCAAGCTGATCGACGACCACATTCCCTATCGCAATCTGCAGGATGCCAAGGTGCCGGTGCATATCGTCACCACCGACATCATTTCCGGCGACAGCGTTGTGCTGTCGGAAGGCTCGACTTCGGAGGCGATCGTCGCTTCGACCGCGATCCCGGGCGCTTTCGCGCCGATCCCCTACAAGAATTACTATCTCGCCGATGGTGCGATCTCCAGCAACACGCCGATCCGGGTCGCGGTTCAGAAAGGCGCCAAGCGGTTGATCATCCTGCCAACCGGGCACGCCTGCGCCACGCAGGCTCCTCCCGTCGGCGCGGTCGCCAATGCGCTGCACGCGCTGACGCTGCTGATCGCGCGGCAATTGGTCATTGAGCTGGAGGGCCTCGATCCCGGCATCGAATATTTCGTGGTGCCGCCGCTATGCCCACTGGTGGGATCACCTTACGATTTTTCGCGCACCGCCGATCACATCGACCGCGCGATTGCCACGACAGATGCGTGGCTCGCCCACCATGGCCTGCAGCAGGGCAAGATTCCCGGGGAAATGCGGCTGCACAGCCACTGAGGCACGACGGTTACGCTGCACTGCAAAAGCAGCTTCCGATCAATTGATTCAACCACCACGGGCTTGTGCAAATATTTTGCGATCCCCTGTCACGTCGGCGACGGCTGGACCGTATATCGTATGGTGCTTATGCCAATGGTTGGATTAAGCTGCTGGCGGACAAGAATAATTCCGCAAGAATATTCCGGCTGAGGGGTTGTCATGGAAACGCTGTTGATGCCGTTCTCGCCACGCTACATCGTGCTGACGATCTGCGCGGTCGTCACGGCACTGCTGATCGGCATCGGCATCTTCGATCAAAATTTGAAGGTGTGGGAAATATTGCTGGTTCCCATCGTGATCTTCGGCGGGCTCACCGTTCTCGGCATTCGCGACCTCACGCAAGAGAGCCACGCGGTGCTGCGGAATTATCCGATCTCCGCGCACATCCGTTTTCTGCTGGAAGAGATCCGGCCGGAGATGCGGCAGTATTTCTTCGAGAGCGAGAAGGACGGCATGCCGTTCTCCCGCGATACCCGCGCGCTGGTCTATCAGCGCGCCAAGATGCAGCTCGACAAGCGGCCGTTCGGCACCCAGGAAGACGTCTATCGCGACGGTTATGAATGGATGCATCATTCGATGGCACCGAAGGCTCGCGCCGTCGAGCAGTTTCGCGTCACCATCGGCGGTCCGGATTGCACCAAGCCGTATTCGGCCTCGGTGTTCAACATTTCGGCGATGAGTTTTGGCGCGCTTAGTCCAAATGCCGTACGCGCGTTGAATGCGGGCGCCAAAAAAGGTGATTTCGCGCATGACACCGGCGAGGGCGGCGTCAGTCCCTACCACCGCGAGAACGGCGGCGACATCATCTGGGAAATCGGATCCGGCTATTTCGGCTGCCGCAACCGGGACGGCGGCTTCAATCCCGAATTGTTCGCGCGCATTGCTTCCGACGACCAGATCAAGATGGTCGAACTCAAGATCAGCCAGGGCGCCAAGCCCGGACACGGCGGCGTGTTGCCGGCGGCCAAGGTCTCGGAAGAGATTTCAAAGATCCGGGGCGTGCCGATGGGCGAAGACTGCATCTCGCCGGCCAGCCACCGCGCGTTTTCGACGCCGCTCGAAATGATGGCCTTCATCGGTGAAATGCGGCGGTTGTCCGGCGGCAAGCCCGCCGGATTCAAGCTGTGCGTCGGCCATCCCTGGGAGTTCCTGGCCATCTGCAAGGCGATGCTGCAGACCGGGATCTATCCTGATTTCATCGTGGTCGACGGCAATGAAGGCGGCACCGGCGCCGCTCCGCTGGAATTCATGGACCATCTGGGCATGCCGATGCGCGAGGGCGTCAATTTCGTCCATAACGCGTTGGTGGGCATCAACGCGCGCGACCGCATCCGCATCGGCGCCGCCGGCAAGATCGCGACCGCCTTCGACATGGCGCGCGCGATGGCGATCGGCGCCGATTGGTGCAATTCGGCGCGCGGCTTCATGTTTGCGCTGGGCTGCATCCAATCGCTGAGCTGCCATACCGACCGTTGCCCGACCGGGGTGACTACGCAGGACCCGTCGCGCGCGCGCGCGCTGGTGGTGCCGCACAAGATCGATCGCGTCTACAACTATCATCACGCCACCTTGCATGCGTTGGCCGAGCTGCTCGCCGCTGCTGGCCTCGACCATCCGCAGCAGTTACGGCCGATCCACTTCTCGCAGCGATCCTCCACGAACGACACATTGACGTTCGCGAAACTTTATCCGCCGCTGCGCCCGGGCGAGCTGATCGACGGCACCAGCGATGCACGCTTCCGCGACGCCTGGGATATGGCCCGGGCGGATTCGTTCCAGCCGGCGGGGTGAGCCTTCACGCTTACGTCATCCCGGCTCGAGGCCGGGACGACAAGCTATCGCCGCAGGGCCGCTGCTCTGATAAAGCCTCTCTCTGGAATGACTGCCCGTAAAAAGGGAGACAATGCTTTATCTGGAACTCGGGATCGTGACGGTCCTGATCATCACCAATGGCCTGCTTGCAATGTCGGAGCTTGCCATTGTCTCGTCGCGGCCGGCACGGCTCGCCGCGCTGGTCGAAAAGAACGTCACGGGTTCCCGCCGTGCACTCGCGCTGGCGTCTGATCCCGGCAAGTTCCTGTCGACGGTCCAGATCGGGATCACGCTGATCGGCGTGCTGTCGGGTGCGTTTTCCGGCGCCACGCTGGGCCAGCGCCTGACCAACCTGCTGGTCGAATCGGGATTGTCGAAAGGCCTGGCTGACGCGATCGGCGTCGGCGTCGTGGTGAGCGTCATCACCTACGCCTCACTCATCATTGGCGAATTGGTCCCCAAGCAAATCGCCTTGCGCGATCCGGAATCGGTGGCGGTGCGCGTGGCGCCCTACATGATGCTGCTCTCGAAAATTTCGTCGCCCCTGGTGTGGCTGCTGGATCGCTCCGGCAAGGGGCTGTTGTGGCTGCTCGGCCATCGGGGTGAAGCCGAAGACAAGGTCAGTGAGGACGAAATCCGCACATTGGTGGTCGAGGCCGAGAACGCCGGGGTACTCGAGCCCGGCGAAAAGGAAATGATCGCGGGCGTCATGCGTCTTGGCGATCTTCCAGTCGGCGCCGTCATGACGCCCCGCCCCGAAGTCAGCATGATCAATCTGGCGGATCCGCCTGAAATTATCTTTGCTGCGCTTGCCGGCAGCAACCATTCCCGCTTTGTGGTGTTCGACAAGGATCCGGATGCGGCGCTCGGCATTGTCCAGTCCAAGGACATGCTGGACAGCTATTTGTCAGGGCAGGCACCCGATATTCGCACGCTGGTCCGGGATGCGCCGATCATTCCGGAATTCCTCGATGCCAGGGACGTCGTCGCGGTGCTTCGTGACTCCCCCGTGCATATGGGGCTGGTGCATGATGAATACGGCGCCTTCCAGGGCGTCGTGACCAGTGCCGACATTCTCGAATCGATCGTCGGCGGTTTCCATACCGAAGAGGGGCCGCCCGAAGCGGCGGTGGTGAAACGGGACGACGGCTCGTATCTGATCTCGGGCTGGATGCCCGCCGTCGAATTTGCGAATTTGCTCCAGATCGTCCTGCCGTCGTCGCGGCAGTATCAAACCATGGCCGGCTTCCTGCTCCAGCAGTTCGGGGCGATACCTGGCGTCGGCGATCACGTGGAGGCGCAGGGCTGGCGCTTCGAGATCGTCGATCTCGACGGCCGGCGTATCGACAAGGCGCTGGCGACGCGCATCGACGATGCCGCCACGACGCCAGCGTGATGCCGAAGCTTCTGACGCCGAGGCTCAGAACTCCCCGTGCAAACGCCCGGAGAAAATATGCACGGGGCCACGGTCGCCATTATAGGCGGGGTTGGCAATCCGCTGATAGTCGGCGGTCAACGTGAAATTCTTGTCGATCGCGAACGCGTAGAAGGTCTCGAAGATACTTTCATTGCGGTAATTGA
This sequence comes from Bradyrhizobium sp. AUGA SZCCT0169, assembly GCF_018130085.1. NCBI lineage: Bacteria > Pseudomonadati > Pseudomonadota > Alphaproteobacteria > Hyphomicrobiales > Nitrobacteraceae > Bradyrhizobium > Bradyrhizobium sp. AUGA SZCCT0169. Next base: position 55,851 of record NZ_JAFCMC010000026.1, read on the forward strand.
GGCGGCCGTCGCCGATCAAAAGGCCGAGGCCGCCCGCCGCCAGGAAGTCGCGATGGCCAGATGAGAGTCCGTTGACGGCGCCGCCGATGCCGAACGTATCGCTGGGGCGGCCCCAATAGCTGCCCTTGACCGATAACCCGGCGGAAACGCTGCGATCCACGTCGGTGAAGGACAGGATTTCGTTGCGCCCGTCGTTCCAACTCGCGCGGGCGAACATCCCGACATCCCTAATGATCTGCTGTTCGGCGTTGATGTAGAATCCGTATTTGGTGTTTTCGCGCCGGATGCCGACGATGACGTCGTTGATGTCAAGCGTCGGGTCCGCCGCTGCTATCCCCAGCGCGTTCCGGTAGCTGCCGGTGTTGCCGCGATTGCCGAAAATGCCGAGCCTGAGCTTGCCGGGCTGATCGAAGATCGTGTGGCGCTCCTCGAATTCAACCACCGCGCCGCCGGACTTGAACACCAGGACGTCGCTGTTCGGCGCGTTGGGGACCTGGAACAGGCCGGCGCGAATTGCCCAGTCCTTGCGGTTGAGTTCGACCACGGCGCCACGGGTGAAGCCGGGGAGGTCGGCGGGGAAATCGTAGGCCGCAGATGACCACATCGCCCAGTTCATGAAGTCGACGCGGGGATCCTTGGCGTAGGAGTTGCCGTCAAAATAGTCGCCGACCGCGAAGCGGCCGACTGTGACCGTGACGCGGTCGATGTCGCGCTTGCCCGCCAGTTGCATCGGACCGTCGGCGACGTCTTCCTGCTCGCCGCCGAGGCCGAAGGTCTGGCGAAAGACGTAGCGCTGCGGGCGATATTTCGGATAGGGCGCGCCGCCTTTCTGGGCTTCGCCGTTGGAGAAGCCGGCAAGTCCCAGCGTGCTGTTGAGGCCAAAACCCTGCGCCAGTTCGGGGTTGAAATAGAACTCGCCGCCCTGCCACAGCCGCCAGCCGAGAAACACGTCCGCGGTCCAGGTCTGGCGGCCCTGGCCGCCGCCCGGAAGACTGTTGGTGCCCTCATAGGGCGAGCGCATGCGGGGATAGGCTTGCGCGATAACCGTGGTCTGACCGTGCACATTCCAGTTTTTCGGCTCGGCAAGCGCGGTGCGTCCATCGACCGGTGTGGGACCCGCCCAAGGCGGCGTCTCCCACAGCCGGTAATTCAGTCCGAGCTTGAGCAGATGAATGTTGGGATCGACGTTGACGCGCGGCAATCCGACATCTGTCAGGTCATAGGTCCGCGGCGCCAGGTCGACATAGTTGTATTCGGCCTTGGCAGTCCAGTTGCCGCCGACCGCCACCTCGATGCCGAGGCCCGCGGTCCAGCCGACATGCGTGAGGTACCGCTTCGGCGGGATGATGACCCCGGTGTCGTTGAGGTTGACATGGGTGCTTCCCCAAGCGAGGCCGCCCGTGACGTAGGGCATCCACGTTCCCATCGCGTAGCCGACCCGGCCGCGCGCGGTTGCGATGTAATCGATGGTGCTGTTGAACGGCACCGGCGCGAGCCGCGGAATGTCCACCGGACTGCCGAACGAAACGTCAGCCTCCACACCGAGCACGACCCTGTTGGCCAGCTGGTGGTTGTAGCCGGCCTGATAGCCGCCGGTCAGTCCCGTGACGCTGTGGGGAAGGAACACGCCCTGCAAGGGCTCGGTGTTGGTGTTCGGGCCCAGGCTGCCGGCGCCATAACCGGCATGGCCGCCCACATAGAAACCAGTCCAGTTATAGACGGCCTTGAGTGCAGGCGCCTTGAGAGACAGATCAGCCGCCAGGACGGGACTGGCGAGCGTCATGGCACCGACGGCGGCGCCAGCCAAAACATGCTGCAGGGAATGGCGGTACGAACCCATGGTGCGGCCTGGTCCAGCGCGAAGCGGGCTGCGGTCTCGCACCATCACTGCAGATTTGAACGCCGGCCGCCACCCAAGAAATGAAGTCATCAACCCCGCCGCCCCCGGTCGGCTTCTTCCCGATTCGTCCGCTCAAAGCCAGATCGGAAAAACGCACCATACACCCCAATCCCAGTTGCAATTAACTCGCAACAATAAGGCGATGGAGTCCGCCTTGGATGGCATTGCTGCATGACGGTTTTGCAACAGCGGTGGGGCAGGGATGGCTGGCCCAAAAAAATGACCCGCCCGGGGGGACAACCGGGCGGGTCTGGTTCGGCACAGGGTGGATGAGGCGCCATGCCGGACAGGGAACCACGAGAGCAGCCGTAAGGCGGTCAACGTGGTCCGCACCCAGTTGGACGGAGCCATCCCGATTCCGGTTCGAACGAAGTTTGGGCAATCCGGATGGTAGATTATTCGGCAGTCTATACAGTCGCTTAGAGGATGTAATCGGGCCCGGTCGCCAGCCGCTTCACGTCGAATTTATCGACATCGTCAAGCAATTCGCAGAACGCGCGGGCGCCGTGATCGAGCAGCTTCTCGCCCTTTTCGGCGGAGGCCTGGGTGGCGTCGCCGATGGCGCCGCTGCCGTGCAGGTCCTGCGCCTGCCAGGCGAATGGCGCGGGCCGATGCGCCGACAGCCAGCGGTGATCCTTTTCCATCGCGATGCTGCTCGGGCGAAAATCGATGATCGCCTGCTCGCGCACGGTTTGCGGATATCGCGCCAGCATGATCGAGGTCTCAATCGCGCCGCCATGGATGCCGTGGCGCAGTTCTTCCGCCGAAAACAGTCCGTCCGGGACACCGAAGCGCGACCAGCTGGTGGTGACCACGAACAGTCCATGTTGTGCGCGAAGATCCTGCGCGACCAGCGTCATCGCCGCGCTGTTGCCGCCGTGGCTCGTCACCATGACGAGCTTCCTGACGCCGGCGCGCGCGACGCTTTCGCCGAGCGCCATCCAGCTCTTCAGCGCGATTTCAGTGGGTAGCGTCAGCGTGCCCGGATAATCGATATGTTCGGTGGAAATCCCGACCGGCTGCAGTGGCAGGAACGTGACCGGAACGCTCGCCGGCAGCAGCTCGCGTACCCGCGCCAGATAGGCCTCGCCGATCATGACGTCGGTGCCGACAGGCAAATGCGGGCCGTGCTGTTCGGTTGCCGCCAGCGGCAGCACCGCGATCCAGCGCTCGGGGCCGCTGGCTGCGATATCGGGCCAGTGGATGTCGGTCCAGTTGCGGGGCGGAACGGGCGAAGTCATCGAGCCAAGCGTTTCTTTGAATGGATTTGCAGGGTAGTTTGTTAGCCAACCAGGGACGATATCTCCCTCCTTGGGGGCGTGATCCACGTCCACACCCTCCTTATCATGGGGGGCCAGAATGATCGACGGAGTCCAACCATGCACCCGGCCTTTTTGCCGCGAACGTTAACCGCAGCCCTATTGGCGCTGGTGGCCGCGCTGGTGCCTGCGCGCGGGCAGACCCTCGACAAGGTCTCGTTTGGAACCAACTGGGTCGCGGAAGCCGAGCATGGCGGCTTCTTCCAGGCGGTCGCCGACGGCACCTACAAGAATTACGGGCTTGACGTCACCATCGTGCCGGGCGGCCCCAACACCAACAACCGCATGCTGCTGATCGCCGGCAAGCTCGATTTCTTCATGAGCGCGAACACGCTGCAATCCTTCGATGCGGTCACCAACAAGGTGCCGCTGGTGGCGGTCGCCGCCATCTTCCAGAAGGATCCGCAGGTCTTTCTGACCCATCCGGAATTCAAGATCAGCAAACTGGAGGATCTCAAACCGTTGACGCTGCTGGTGTCGAAGGAAGGCATTACGAGCTATTTCCAGTGGCTGAAGTCGGAGTATGGGTTCAGCGAGAGCAAGGTCAAACCCTACACCTTCAATTCGCAGCCTTTCATCGTGAACAAGCAAAGCGCGATGCAGGGCTATGTCACCTCCGAGCCGTACGCGGTCGAAAAGGCCGCCGGCTTCAAGCCGAACGTCGTGCTGCTGGCCGACTACGGTTTCAACGCCTATTCGACCCTGGTCGAGACCCGTACCGAGATCGTCGACAAGAAGCCCGACCTGGTGCAGCGCTTCGTCGATGCGTCCATGATCGGCTGGTACAATTATCTCTACGGCGACAACACGCCGGGCAATGCCATGATCAAGAAGCTCAATCCGGAAATGACCGATGAACTCTTGAAATATTCCACGGCCAAGATGAAGGAATACGGCATCGTCGATTCCGGCGACACCTTGAAGGATGGCATCGGCGCCATGACCGATGCCCGCGTCGCCAGCTTCTTCGACAAGATGGTGCGCGCCGGCGTGGTTCGCCGCGATATCGACTACCGCCAGGCCTATACGCTGCGCTTCATCAACAAGGGCGTCGGCCTCAATCTGCGGCCGAAGAACTAGGCGTGATGGCCGGTCCCGCTCTGTCTGAAGCCGATGCGATGGCGGTGAGCCTTGGTGACGTCACCAAGGTCTATGACAATGACGTGGCCGCGCTTGGACCGTTCGACCTCGACGTCAAGCGTGGCGAATTCGTCTCCTTGCTAGGCCCCTCCGGCTGCGGCAAATCCACCGCCTTGCGGCTGATTGCGGGACTGACCACGCCGAGTTCGGGTGTGGTTGCCGTTTCGCACCACGCGAACGAAACCCGCGCGGGTCATGACATCGGCTTCGTGTTTCAGGAGCCGACCCTGATGCCGTGGGCCAGCGTGCAGGACAATGTCCGGCTGCCGCTGAAGCTTGCCGGCATGGCGACGACGGAAGCGGACCGGCGGATCAGCGAGGCGCTGGCGCAGGTCGCCCTGTCGGAGTTCGCCGCTGCATACCCGCGCGAATTGTCCGGCGGCATGAAGATGCGGGTATCGCTGGCGCGGGCGCTGGTCACCCGTCCGGATATCCTGCTGATGGACGAGCCGTTCGCCGCACTCGACGAGATCACGCGCTTCCGTCTCAACAACGATCTCCTGGAGTTGTGGCGCAAGCTGAATATGACGGTCATCTTCGTCACCCATTCGGTGTTCGAGTCGGTGTATCTGTCGCAGCGCGTGGTCGTGATGTCGTCACGGCCGGGGCGCGTCAGCGCTGAATTTCGTATCGACACGCCGGAGCCGCGGGTCGAGGACTTCCGGATGTCGGCTTCCTATGCCGCCTATTGCCGCGAGGTCTCACAAGCGCTGGTGCCCTCCTATTCGGGGCGAACAAGCGCATGAGTTCTTCACGGGATTTTGTTCGGTTCTTGCTACCCGTCGTGGTGCTCGCCGCCGGCATCGCGTTGTGGGAGCTGGTGGTGCGCGTCAACGACATCCAGCCTTATGTGCTGCCGGGGCCGTCAGCGGTGTTCCAGACGCTGGTCGCGGACTGGCCGGTGCTATCGGAATCCCTCGGCGTCACCTTGCTGACCACGCTGGAAGGCTTCATCGCCGCCGCGATCGGCGGCGTCGCGCTGGCGCTGTTGTTCAATCAATCGAAATGGCTGGAATATTCGCTGTTTCCCTATGCGGTGATCCTGCAGGTCACGCCTGTGATCGCGATCGCACCGTTGCTGCTGATCTATTTGCAGCAACAAACCGCGGTCATCGTTTGCGCCTGGATCGTCGCCTTCTTTCCGGTGCTGTCCAACACCACGCTCGGGCTCAATTCGGTCGACCGCAATCTGGCCGGCCTGTTCAGCCTCTATGGCGCGTCGCGGCTGCAGACGCTGCGGTACCTGAAATTGCCGACAGCATTGCCCTATATTCTCGGTGGATTGCGGATCGCAGGCGGACTATCCCTGATTGGCGCAGTGGTCGCCGAAATCGCGGCTGGCACGGCGGGCGCAGGCTCGGGCCTCGCGTTCCGTATTGCCGAGTCCGGCTACCGTCTCAACATTCCCCGAATGTTCGCCGCTCTGCTGTTGCTCTCCGTCGCCGGGATTGTCATCTATGGGCTGCTGGCGCTAATTTCGCATCTGGTACTGCGGCGCTGGCATGAAAGCGCGCTTCGAAAGGAAAACTGATGGCTGCCGGAACTATTTCGTCCGAAAAGATCGATTTGCTGGTCTACGGGCCGATCAGGCCGATCCTCGAAAACGGCTTCTCCGACCAATATGTATTGCACAAGGCGGAGAGCCGGGCGGATCTCGAACGGCTGACGCCGGACGTGCTGGCCAAGACCCGCGCCATGGCGGTCACCTATCATTCGGTGCCGGCCGATGCCAAGGCGCTGTCGCATTTTCCGAAGCTCGAGATCATTGCCAGCTTCGGCGTCGGCTACGACCACGTCGATTGCAACTATTCGCGCGAACACAATGTGGTGGTCACCAACACACCCGATGTGCTGACCGAAGAGGTCGCCGACGTCGCGATGGGGCTGTTGATCTCGACCTTGCGCGAATTCGTCAAGGCCGACCGCTATCTGCGTTCGGGCCTGTGGCAGACGCAGAATTATCCCCTGAGCGTCGGCTCGCTGCGCGACCGCAAGGTCGGCATTGTCGGCATGGGCCGCATTGGCCAGGCGATCGGCCGCCGGCTGGAGGCTTCGCTGGTGCCGGTCTCCTATCATTCGCGCAACCCGTCATCGGCGGTCTCCTACAAGCATTACCCCGACCTGCTGGAAATGGCGAAGGCGGTCGACACCCTGATCGTGATCGTGCCGGGCGGCGCCTCTACCGCGAAGATGATCAATGCCGATGTCCTCAAGGCGCTTGGGCCGCGCGGCGTATTGATCAACGTGGCGCGTGGCTCGGTCGTCGACGAAGAGGCGCTGGTCGCGGCGCTGAAGTCGGGGACGATCCTGGCGGCGGGGCTCGACGTGTTCGCCAACGAGCCGAGCGTGCCGGACGATCTGAAAGCCATGCAAAACGTCGTGCTGCTGCCGCATATCGGCTCGGCCTCGGTGGTCACACGCAATGCGATGGACCAGCTCGTGGTCGATAACATCAAGAACTGGTTTGCCGGCAAGGCGCCACTGACGCCTGTGCCGGAAACGCCGGTGAAGGGGCGCTGATGCCTTGCGTAGCGTTTTCCAGCGAAGTGGTCCCGGTTCGCGGCAAGAAAACGCGTCAAAATAAGGAATCCAGAGCCCCGTTTCGATCCAATCGAAACGGAAAGGGCTCTGGCCGCCCAGGTGTCGCGGTCGCAGTGCTATGGGCGCTGCTTGCCGTTCTGCTTGCTTCCGGGTCACCGGCGCGGTCGCAGGGCGGGCCGAACCTGCAGAAGGACATGGTCGGGCAGTGGGAGCTTGCGACCACCGAACGCAGCAAGACCTGCGTCGTCACGTTCAAGGGCGATGCGACGCCGCAGGGATTGAAACTGGAACTCGAGTCCGGCTGTGCGGCGGCGCTGCCCTTCACCAAGGATATCATCGCCTGGAATATCAAGGGCCTCGGCGACATCGTGCGGCTGCAGGATGCCGCCGGCCAGCCGGTGATCGATTTCACCGAAGTCGAGAGCGGCATTTTCGAAGGACTGCGGACCGGCGAAGGCGTCTACATCCTGCAGAATCTCGCAGCCGCCCGCTCGCTCGCCAAATCGATGGACCAGATGATCGGCGACTGGTCGATGGTGCGCGGCAATGGCAAGGCGATCTGCGGCCTGACGCTCACCAACACCGAGGCGACCGGCGATAATTTCCAGGTGTTTTTGAAGCCGCGCTGTGATCCCGCGGTGGCTGCGTTCGCGCCCAACCAGTGGCGGCTCGATCACGGCCGGATGATATTGCTGTCGGCCAGCGGCCAGACCTGGCAGTTCGAGGCCGACGACAATGCGCAATGGCGGCGTGTGCCCGACAGCGCCGATCCCCTGATCATGATCCGGGGGCAGTAGGCACCATCCGCGCCGGCCCCGACCACAGGAGGGCCCGGCGGAACCTTTTTCGCTGTCGCAGCCTTTCTTCTAAGCCGCAGCGATCACCAATTGGTGTCGCCAGGGCACGCGCACGCGGTTCGGTCGGGTGGAAGCTGAACGGCAGCGGGACAGGAACCGTAGGAATTCGGTCATGTCGCTCTTGGGCTGTTTGCAGCGCATGTTGATTGCGCCCATTACCTTCCTAATTTTGACGGCTGCGGGATCGGCTTCGGCGCAGTCATCGGTTCCACCCCACCTTGCGGGCTGGTGGATCGCGGTCGACAACGTCGCCTTTCCGCCGCTGTGGCGGGACGGCACCATCGTGCCGATGGAGGAGCTTCTCATCATCGAGAGCGACGGGCGGTTCGAGAACCGCATGATGGGATTTTACGGTATCGATCCCGGCTATTGCGCCAAGGAAAATCTCTGCAGCGATGCACCGCTGGTGGCCACCGGACGGCTCGCGCTTTCAGGTTCGGCCCCTGCCACCGGCAAGGAACAGATCCTTGCATCCGGAAGCAAACTCCTTTTCAGCGATATCAGTACCGCGGCGAACCGAATTGATTCGCCGCGCGGCGATCCGATCATCCGCGCGCGCAGCGTGAGCGCAACAAGTGCCTGGATGGTCGAGGGTCGGGTGGATGTGGACGACGGTACCCTCTTCTTGCGTCAGGCCGCAGGTGAAGAACCGCGTGTCTTCGTCAAGATAGAGCCCGAAAAATTGCGCCGGCTGCGCGCGGGCATCATGGTGTCCGAGCTCTCCGCCCTGCAGCATTGGCGCTGCTATCTCGCTTCCGCCACCGGCGGAGACGTCAGGTTGATGCCGCTGCGCAATGACAAGCCGATGCTGCCCGCGGTCCGCGACTACATCGCGGCTGCGCACTATTATCTGACCGCACTGACCTATGCGGGCCGGCCGACGGTCGACGATCCCGATACCAACCAGCGCCGGCTTGCCTGGGTCGCGCTCGAGGACCTGATGGCCGGATCGTCGGGAAAGCTGCCGCAGCCCAGGACCGTTCAGGAGCGGCGCGAGGTCAAGGCGGTTGCCAGATATCTCACCGTGGTGGTCAAGGGCGAGCAGCCCGAGGCGGCAAAGGCCATGATGGCACGGGAATTCCCCGGCGTCCCCTTGCGCCAGGATCTGACCGAACCGGAAATATTGGCGTTGACGACCTATTTGCGCGGTGGCGCGGATCGAAACCGGCTGTTTTGCACCGGATGAGGCCAGGATTACTGCCGAGGCTGCGCTGATCTGGGATCGCCGCGTCCATTGGTCCCCTCGAAAAATTGTCAAAACCCCTGTCGATTCCCGGCAATCCCGTTCGTCGTCTGAAATAGCGGGACAGTTCCGCGGGCTCGGTGCCTGCGGCTCGCCTCAAACAGGAGTTTTTCATGCGCTTCATGTCGATCGTCATGTCGTCCCATCCGCCCGCGGAGCCGCCGGCAGCAATGATGGAGGCGATGAACAAGCTCGCCGACAGGGAAATCAAGGCCGGCCGCATGCTGGACACCGGCGGGTTGATGCCGCTGGCGATGGGTGCGCAGGTGCGCATCACCGACGGCAAGCTCAGCGTCGTCGATGGCCCGTTCGTGGAGGCCAAGGAAGTAATCGGCGGCTACGCGATATCAGAACTGCGCAGCAAGGAAGAGGCGGTGGCGCTGGCGAAGGAATTCATGCAGCTCCACGTCGATCACATGCCGGGCTGGGAAGGGACGTGCGAGATTCGCGCGTTCTTCGACGGCGCGCCGGGCGAGTGTTCCTGATCATCGCCGTTCGCCATCCCGGCCGCCGCTAGCCAGCGATAGTGGTGGCTGGCTCACAAGGGAGTTCTTCACATGCGCTTCATGTATATCGTTACGCCTGTCCACCCCACACCGCCGACGCCCGAACTGATGGCGGCCGTGCACAAGCTCGCCGAACGCGAAATCAAGGCGGGCCGCATGGTCACCAGTGGTGCGCTACAACCGCGCACATCGGGCGCGCAGGTGCGGATCACGGACGGCAGGCTCGGTGTCGTGGACGGGCCGTTCGTGGAAGCCAAGGAAGTGATCGGCGGCTATGCGATCTTCGAACTCCGCGACAAGCAGGAGGCGATCGAGAAGGCGGTCGAGTTCATGCAGGTCCACCGCGACTACATGCCGGGTTGGGAAGGCACGTGCGAAGTCCGCGCTTTTGTGACGGCGGATTGGGAGGCGGCCTGCTCGGTCAGTGCGCGGGCCGCCTCTTGAGGCCCTCACCATGCAAGCAGCGTCGGCGGCGATGACCGCCGCCGACATCCATCGCACCGTTGTCGCCGTCTGGCGCATCGAGCAGCCGCGGCTGCTCACCAGCCTGTCGCGGATGCTGCGCGACGTGCCGCTGGCCGAGGACCTGACGCAGGAAGCGCTGCTGGCGGCGATCGAGCACTGGCCTGTCACGGGCGTTCCGGAAAAGCCCGGCGCCTGGCTGATGGCGATCGCCAAGCGGCGCGCACTGGATCATCTGCGCCGCCGCCAGATGCTCACCCGCAAGCACGAGATCGTGGCGCGGGACATGGAGCAGGAACAGCAGGCCATGCCCGATTTCGACAGCGCACTCGACGACGATATCGGCGATGAATTGCTGCGGCTGATCTTCACTGCCTGCCATCCGCGCCTATCGCGCGAAGCCCGCGCCGCGCTGGCGCTGCGGATGATTTGCGGCCTGACCACGGACGAGATCGCGCGCGCCTTCCTGCTGCCGGAGGCGACCATTGCCCAAAGGATCGTGCGGGCAAAGCGGACGCTGTCGGAATCAGGTCTCGCTTACGAGACCCCGCGCGGCGAGGAGCTTTCCGATCGGCTCGCCTCGGTGCTGGAGGTCGTCTACCTCATCTTCAACGAAGGCTATACCGCGGCCCGCGGCGACGAATGGCTGCGGCCGCAGCTGTGCAACGATGCGCTGCGGATGGGGCGCGTGCTGACCTCGATCGCGCCTCAGGAATCCGAAGCGCATGGCCTGCTGGCGCTGATGGAATTGAATGCCTCGCGCATCGCCGCGCGCACCGACAAAGCCGGCGATCCGATCCTGCTGATGGACCAGAACCGCGGACTGTGGGACCAACTCCAGATCCGCCGCGGCATGTCGGCACTGGCGCGGGCGGACGAACTTGGCGGCGCCGCCGGTTTCTATGCCTTGCAGGCGGCGATCATCGCCTGCCACGCTCAGGCGTCGGCGCCCGATGAAACTCCTTGGCCGCGGATTGCAGAACTCTACGCCGAATTGGCCGCATTGGTGCGCTCGCCCATCATCGAACTCAACCGCGCCGTTGCGGTCGGCATGGCCGAGGGACCGGCAGCGGCGCTTGCGATCGTGGACCGTCTTGTGCACGAGCCGGCGCTGAAGACCTACCACCTGCTGGGAAGTTCGCGGCGATCTGCTGCACAAACTCGGGCGCTTCGAAGAAGCGCGCGCCGCGTTCGAGGCCGCCGCCAGTCTCGCTGGCAACAAGCGCGAGCAGGAATTGTTGAAGCGGCGCGCCGCCGAAGCAGGCAGCGGCGCGCCGGCTTGAGCCTAAATGAAGCGGAACTGCGAGCGTTCGCGCTTCGCAAGTTTTGGAATCGCCTGGCCGACGATGATGTTCTTGAAGTGCGGCGTTTGCTGATGATCGGCGAAGGCTGCTTCGCCCGCGAACACCTCGTAGAAGAAGTATTTCCGCGGCTCGGCCAGGTTCTGATGGATCTGGAATTCCTTCACGCCGGGCTCGCGCTGCGCCTGCGGCAGGAAATCTTTCAGTAGACTGGCGACCGCCGCTTCCTCGCCCGGATTGACCTCCCAGAACGCGGTGACGACCAGGCTTTGGTTGGCGTTGTCGATTGCTGCCATGTTGTTCTCCTGTGAAACATCCAGCGCCGATACCGGCGACTGACGTCCATCCTAGTCGGGATCACGACATCGATGCTTCGGCGTCAATCGAATTGTCATATCAAGACGGGATTGGGAACCGGCGCGAGGATCCACGCGTTTGGTCCGCGAGCGCTTCACCCGATATGGAACCAACGCATGGCGAAAAAGACCGTGCTCGCGATCGGCATCGAGCCTTCGTTTGTGGATTTCAACGCCTTTCCGGGGCTGACACCCGAACTCGTCAGGAATTTCATCGAGGCGCAAATCGAAATACTGCGCGCGCTCGGCTACGACGCGGAGAGCTGTCTGATCGATCCCGGCGAAACCGCCGAGGCGGTGACCGTTGCCGCGCTCAAATCGAGACATCTGGATTGCGTGGTGATCGGCGCCGGCCTGCGCGAGCCCCCGGAACGACTGCTGCTGTTCGAGAAGATCATCAATCTCGTCCTGATCCACGTGCCGCATGTCCGGATCTGCTTCAACACTACGCCGGCGGATACGGCAGAAGCGGTGCAGCGCTGGGTCAGGCCGTGAGGAGCGGAAGCTATCTTCCTCGTTCGGTCGTGGTAACGAGGTCAATCGCCAGCGAGACGGTGACAGCGTCCGCGCCGATCACGAACAGGGTGGCGTAGTCCCTGTCCGTATTTCGAGCATCCTTCCCGCTAGCCTGCGGAGCCCGTGCGCGCGCTCGCACGCTTCTTTCGGTAGTCGAGCACGGGAAGCCCACCCCAACCCCAATTGCCGGTGTCGACTTCGTCGATGACGACGAATGTCGACTCCAGCGGCTTCTTGAGCACGTCGAGCAGCAGCTGGCTGACGCCCTTGATCAGGGCGGCCTTTTCTTCAGGCGTGGCCGCGTCGGCACCGGGGTGGGTGCCTTCGCGGGTGATCTGGATGGTAACGATGGGCATGTTCATTGTCCTTGCTGGAGTTGTTCCGAATGGCTGTCAGTGACCGGCGCTCTGGCCGCCATCGACATGCAGGATCTCGCCGGTGACGAAGGCGGCTCCTTCCAGGAACAGCACGGCGTCGACGATGTCCTTGGCTTCGCCCATGCGCCCGACCGGATGCAGATTGGCCAGGAATTCGTGCGTTTCGGGTTTGTGCATCGGGGTCTTGATGACTCCCGGGGAGACAGCGTTGACGCGGATGCCTCGCTTTGCGTACTCAATCGCCAGGGATTTGGTGGCGGCGTTCAAACCGCCCTTGGTCAGCGAGGCCAGCACCGAGGGAACGTTGCTGTTGGCATGGTCGACCAGGCTGGTCGTGATCTGCACGATGTGACCCGAACCCTGCTTCAGCATCTCGGCCGCGGCGAGTTTTGTCAGGTAGAAGAAGCTCCCAACATTGGTTGCAATGACCGACGCAAAATCCTCGGCGGTATAGCTGGTGAACGGCTTGGCGACGAAGATGCCGGCATTGTTGACTAGGGAATCGATGCGGCCGAAACGCTCCAGCGCCTGCGACACGATTTTCTGCGCGGTCGCCGGGTCGGAAACGTCGCCCGCGACGGTCAGAACATCCGGATCGCTGGACGGCCTGATCGAACGGGAATTGGCGACGACGCGGTAGTTGCGATCGCGATATCCCTTCACCAGATCCGCGCCGATACCCTGCGATGCGCCGGTGATGATGACGACTTTCTGTTCCTTACCCATGGTAGCCTCCTGATCTCTGTGAAGCGGCAGGTTTGCCGCCGGGCCGTGTGGCGCCGATGGAGATCAGGCTAGTTCTTCCAGGTTTCGGTGCGAATGCCCCCTATTCGGAAGGCACTCTTCCGCCGCGCGCACGAATGGCGCTGGCGTTCTTGTCGGCCTCGCTCGAAAGCCGAGTGAAATACCGCTTCAGGCGCGGCGCGGCAAAGTCGACAAAGGCGCGCACCTTCGGTACCGACAAGCGCCCCTGCGGCGCCAGCAGGTGGACCGGCAGCGGCGGGTGTTCGTCCTTGCCGAGCAGCAGTTGTAGTCGCCCGTCGCGGATTTCGTCGGCGATGTGATAGGAAAACAGCCGCGTGACCCCGTGCCCTTCCGTCGCGGAGGCGATCGCCGCGCGAACCGTGTTGACGACCAGCCGCGGCGCGAACTGGACCACCCGTGGAACGGAGGATCCCTTCAGCGGCGGGAAGCTCCAGGAATCCAGTCCGAAATGGGTCATGGCGACAATACGGTGCTTTGCCAGATCGGCCGGTTCGCGGATGACGGGATGCCGCGCCAGATATCCCGGTGACGCCGCGATCACGCGGCGAACTTCGCCGACACGCACTGCGACGAAATTCGAATCGGCGAGATGTGCGATGCGGAGCGCAACGTCGATGCCCTCGTCGATCAGATTCACCGGCCGGTCGAGCAGAACGAGGCGCGCGGTCACCGCCTGATATTCGTTCATGAAGGCTTCGAGGATCGACCGCAAAATATCTTCACCGGTGATGATGGGCGCGGTCAGGGTCAGCGTGCCGCGTGGCGCCGAGCGTTCGCTGCCGGCGACGAGATCGGCCTCCTCGAGTTCGACGAGGACGCGGCGGCACGCCGCGACATAGCGCTCGCCGGCCTCACTCAGCTTCAGCGACCGCGTCGTGCGATGCAGCAGTTCAGCCCCGACATGGTTCTCGAGGAAGGCGATCGCGCGGCTCACGGCGGCCGGTGACCGGCGCAGGCGCCGGCCGGCACCGGCGAGGCTGCCCTCGTCGACGGCGGAGACAAAGACTTTCATCGCGTCGATGCGGTCCATTTGTTCTTCCGCCTAAGGGAACACTGGCCGTCCGGTCATAGGCATTCTTCCGCGGGGCGGCAAGGTGGCCTACCTGGGCTGCCAAATCTAGCTTCCAAGCCGCGCTGGACATGTTCGTCAGGCCTGATCGCGATGATATCCGATGAATCCCGCTGACCTGACTAATCCCCTATGGCGCCGCACCCGGCGCGGCAAATCCGTGCTTGGCGAGCAATTGCTGGCCCTCGGTGGAAAGAATGAACAACGCGAATTTGTAGGCAGGGGCCGACGCATCGTTGATCACGGTCAATCCGTAGTCGGCGCCGACCGCCAGCGCGTCGGGAAGGCCGACGATCTGCTGCGCCGGATTTTCCTTCTGCGCCGCCAGCGCGCCGGTGCAATAGGTCAGGAAGATGTCGGCGGCGCGCTGTGTGAGCAAATTGCAATAGATCGAACGGTCCGGAGGTGCCGGGGGGCTGGTCGGTCCACCGGTGAGCTGCAGCGACTTCTTGTCGAGCAGGGCGTAGGCGCCGGGTTTGATCCTGTCGGCCTTGCGAAACACTTCCCAGGCATAGTCGCCCGACGGGTCGGCGCGCGGCGTCGAGGTGCCGAGCTTGATCTCGGCGTCGAGCATCCGGTCGAGGAGCGTCGCGGGCTCGATCGCGAGCCCCGGCCTCGCCAATGCGCACAGCTTGTTGCGCGCGAACAGCACCGCCGGGCCGCTGCGTTTGGCGAGCGCCAATGCGCGCGGGTGCTCCATGTTGGCGGAGGCAAACACTTCCGCCCTGGTGCCGCCGGCGATCTCGTCCTTGAGCAAACCGGATGGACCGAATTTGGCCTTTACCTTGGTCCCGGTTGTCGCCTCGAAACCAGCTGCAATGTCAGTTAGCGCGCCGCGCAGGCTGCCGGCGGCATGGAGCAGCACCGGATCTTCTGCGGTGGCTGGCACTGACATCGATATGAGAACCACAAGGCTTGCAAGAGGGCGAATGCGCATCAGGCGCCGGGATCGCTGGCATTGGGATAGAACAGCTGCTCGCCGTTGATCTTGAAATCGGCGATCGCCTTCTGGCCCTCGCTTGAGACCAGCCAGTCAATGAATTGCTGGCCGAACTCCTGCTTGACGTTCGGATGCTTCGCCGGGTTCACCAGCATGACGCCATACTGGTTGAACAGCCGCTTGTCGCCTTCGACCTCGATGACGAGTTCGCCCTTGTTCTTGAATGAAAGCCAGGTGGCGCGATCGGTCAGCACATAGGCGTTTGAAGCCGCCGCGGTGTTGAGCGCGGCGCCCATGCCCTGGCCGATCTCCTTGTACCAAGGGCCCTTGTCCGCCGCGATGTCGATGCCGGCGACCTTCCAGAGATTGAGCTCGGCCTGGTGCGTGCCGGACTTGTCGCCGCGCGAAATGAAGTCGATGCCCTTGTCCTTGAGCGTCTTGAACGCGGCGTCGATGTCCTTTGATCCCTTGATGCCGGCAGGATCGCTTTTCGGGCCGACCAGGACGAAGTCGTTGTACATGACAGGGTAACGCTTGACGCCAAAGCCTTCGCTGAGGAATTTTTCTTCCGCCGCCTTGGCGTGGACGAACAGCACGTCGGCGTCGCCGCGGCGGCCGGTATCGATCGCCTGGCCGGTGCCCTGTGCAACCACCTTCACGTCGATGCCCGTCTTGTCCTTGAACATCGGCAGCAGGTGGCCGAACAGGCCGGAATCCTGCGTCGAGGTGGTCGACGCCACCAGGATCGATTTGTCCTGCGCGAAAGCGGAGCCGGCGAAAACGGCGCTGACGGCGATCGCCATCAGCAAGCGGCGAGTAAACATTTCATGTCCTCCAAAAGATCAGTCAAACGAGCAGTTCGCCGGCGAGGAACGTTTTCGCTTCGCCGGTTTGCGGTGTGTTGAAGAACGACGCGGCCGGGCCGGTTTCGACCACGCGGCCGCGGTGAAGCATGACGATGTCGCCCGCCAGCCGCCGGGCTTCGCCGAGGTCATGGGTCGCCATGACGATTTTGATGCCGCGCTGGCTCACCGCGTGGACGATGTCCTCGATCGCCTTGGTGGCGGCGGGATCGAGGCTCGCGGTCGGCTCGTCCAGAAAAAGGATGGCGGGATCGCGCGCGAGCGCGCGCGCCAGCGCAAGCCGCTGCTGTTCGCCGCCCGACAGCCGGCGCGCGGGACGATCGGCCAGTTGGCCGAGGCCGACCAGCGCCAGCAATTCATCGATCCGGCTTTGCTGCTCCGTTCGCGCGACATAAGACGCGCGCAGGGCGTAGCGGATGTTGCCGCTTGCGCTACGCCGCAGCATGGCCGGGCGCTGCAGCACGATGGCGCGCCGCGTCGGCGGGACATCTTCCCGTCCTCCCCACGTCACGCGCCCCTGTGATGGCCGCACCAGACCCATCGCCGTGCGCAGCAGCGTGCTCTTCCCCGAGCCGTTCGGGCCGATCAGAATGGTCGGCCTCCCCGGGTTCAGCGTGAGGCTGATGCCGTCGAGGAGCGTCACCGCCCCGGCGGCGACGGTGACGTTCTCGAACCTGATCGGCAGATCGGAAATTGGTGCGCGCATGGTCACCCCGCCATCCGCTCGCCCGCGCGGCGGGCGGTCCAGGCGAGCGCGTTGACCGCGATCACGATCACGATCAGCACCATGCCGAGTCCGACGGCCAGCGGCAGGTCGCCCTTGGACGTTTCCAGCGCGATTGCGGTCGTCATGGTGCGGGTGAAGCCGTCGATATTGCCGCCGACAATGATGATCGCGCCGACCTCGGCCGCTGCCCGGCCAAACCCGGCGAGGAGTGCGGTGACTAGGCTAAACCGCGCGTCCCAGATCAGCGTCGCCACCCGGCCGACCGGGCCGACATTCATCGCATTGAGTTCGTCGCGGTATTCGAGCCACAGATCTTCGATGGTCTGGCGCGTGAGGGCCGCGATGATCGGGGCCACCAGCACCGTCTGCGCGATCATCATCGCCTTCGGCGTGAACAGCAGGCCCCATGAGCCGAGCGGGCCCGCACGCGACAGCGCCAGGAAAACCGCCAGCCCGACCACCACCGGCGGCAGGCCCATCAGCGCGTTGAGCACGATGATGACGGCCTGACGGCCGGGAAACTGGATCAGCGCCAGCGCTGCGCCGAAGGGGATTCCAATCAGGGCGGCAAGGACGACGGCGGAAAGGCTCACGATCAACGACAGCCGCACGATGGCCAGCAGCGCTGGGTCACCGGTCAGCACCAGTTGAAGCGCAGAAACATCGCCCGGCATCGAAATCCATCCTTCTGCGCATCTTGTGCAGAAGCCGCGGTTATGGTCAAATTTCGTAACCTATTCATATTAATGCATGTCTGTGCTTGTTTGCCCATGGCCGATCTGCTCACCACCGACGAGGCCGCGATCTACCTGCGTCTGTCCGAGCGCAAGCTCTACGAGCTGGTCGCGCAAGGCGTCGTGCCGTGCACCAAGGTGACGGGACGGTGGCTGTTTCCGCGCGCGGCGCTTGACCGCTGGGTGACGGCCGGCCTGATC
This sequence comes from Bradyrhizobium sp. AUGA SZCCT0169, assembly GCF_018130085.1. NCBI lineage: Bacteria > Pseudomonadati > Pseudomonadota > Alphaproteobacteria > Hyphomicrobiales > Nitrobacteraceae > Bradyrhizobium > Bradyrhizobium sp. AUGA SZCCT0169. Next base: position 73,668 of record NZ_JAFCMC010000026.1, read on the forward strand.
GCGCCGGCGGCGCTCACCCATGTCGCAGCCCCTCCGATCCTTGGCGGCAGTCATGATCCCCTGCTGGAATGGGCGCTGCGCGAGAGCGGCTGCGGTCTCGCGAGCCTGCCGGAAGGCAGCGAAGAAGGATTGCGGCGGCTGACGCGCGGCGAGGTAATGGCCGCGGCGATCCATTTGCACGCCCAGGAAGATGGTGCGGATGACGAGCAGGTGAATATCGCAACCGTTGCCGGCGCACCGGGGTTGCACGATGCCGTCGTGATTTCGTTTGCGCGGCGCGAGCAAGGCATCCTGGTCGCACCTGATAATCCACTGAAGTTGAGCGATATTGCATCGGTCGCGCGGACCGGCGCGCGCATGGCGCAGCGTCCGCTCGGTGCCGGCGCGCAACTGCTGCTGCTCGCGCTGCTGGCCCGCGCCGGGCTCGCAGCCCACGATGTCAGCTTGTTGAAGCCGGTGTGTCCGACCGGGACCGACATCGCGCAGGCGGTGCGCTCGGGCCGCGCCGATTGCGGGATTGCAACAAGGTCGGTCGCGCTCGCCGCCGCGCTCGAATTCCTGCCGCTGACATGGGAGAATTTTGACCTGGTGCTGCGGCAGCGCGATTACTTCCTGCCCGGGCCGCAGCGCCTGTTCGGCTTCCTGCGCTCGGCGGCGTTCCGCGAGCATGCGACAGAACTTGCAGGCTACGACATCGACCGTGTCGGCGAGGTTCTGTTGGTGAATTAGTTTCTGCCGGGCCGGGCCCAATGCTCCCTTGTCAATATCAGACGCATGAGTTCGGCCTGACGCGTCGTGCCGGTTTTCGCAAAGATCCGATGAAGACGGGTCCGTGCCGTCGCAATCTTGATCCCAAGCCGGTCCGCGGCGGTCTGAAGGCTGCTGCCCTGGATTAATTCGTGAATGAGTCCGACTTCCGCCGGCGTAAGCCCGAACTTCTTCTGCAGTTGCCGTGGCGCTGTTCGATGGCAGACGCGTTCATGGCTCGATCAATTTTCGCTGGATCAGGACGGCGTTCACGGTGGAGGATTTTGCAGCCCGGCACCTTGCCGATCTGCAGAATGCCGCGCGCGAGATCGTGAGCTCTGTGCAGAGGCCGGCAAGGTAGCTGATTGGCTTCGCGCCTGAAGGCCGTCTTGCTAGATCAGCCGCATCCCCTTCAAACTTGCATGCCCGTTCTTGCCCACAATGATGTGGTCGTGCACGGAGATGCCGAGCGGAGCTGCGATGTCGACGATCGCCTTGGTCATCTGGATGTCCGCCTGCGAGGGCGAGGGATCGCCGGACGGGTGGTTGTGCACCAGGATCAGCGCGGTCGCCGATAATTCCAGCGCGCGCTTGATCACCTCGCGCGGATAGACCGGGGTGTGGTCGACGGTGCCGGTCTGCTGCACCTCGTCGGCGATGAGTTGATTGCGTTTGTCGAGGAACAGCAGGCGAAACTGTTCCTTGTCGGCGAATGCCATGCTGCTGCGGCAATAGCCGATCACGTCGTTCCAGGACGACAGCGCGATGCTGCGCTTGATCTCGCCTTTTGCCACCCGGCTTGCGGCGGCGGCGAGCAGCTTGATCTGCTGGATGGACGCATCGCCGATCCCCTCGACTTCGCGCAGGCGCGCTTCCGGCGCGTGGACGACTTCGGCAAAGGAGCCGAACTTCTTCAGCAGCAGTTTGGCCAGCGGCTTGGTGTCGCGCCGGGGCAGGGCGGGGAATAGCGCCATCTCCAGCAGCTCATAATCGCTGAGCGCGTCCGGCCCGGCGCTGTAGAAGCGCTCGCGCAGCCGCTCGCGATGGCCGTGGTAATGCGGCGTCTCGGCGGGTTCGGCATTGGGATCGCTATTCTTGGCGGGCATCGGCATCAAGCATGCCGTGCCGGCCAGCTTTTGCAACTCTGAAGTGCGGGGCGGCGGCGGATTTCGGATAGAGAAAAGGCGCCGCACGCCATGCGGCGCCTTCCACTCGTTTCGGACCAGGGCGCGATCAGGCCTTCACGGCCGCGAACGCATAGCCGTTGCCGTCCTTCGACAGGGTGCCGACATTCGGGAAGCCGAAATGATAGCCGGCGATCATGCCCTTCTCGGCGATGATACGATCGAACAGAGCGCGGCGCGTGGCTTCCGCCTTCGGGCCATCGGCATCGAAGCTGGAGAACCAGCCGGGATTCCTGACGAACAGCTGGTGCATGCCGGTGACGTCGCTCTGGATGTAGAGCTGCTGTCCACCGGAGGCCACCAGGAAGGACATGTGTCCGACAGTATGGCCAGGCGTGGCGATCGCCTTGACGCCGGGCGCGAGGTCGGCGCCGTCATTATATTGCTTGATGTTCTTCCAGGTCGGGAACGTTGCCTGGATGCGCTTGACGATCGGACGGTTGGCTTCCGGCAACTTCTCGACCAGCGCCGGATCGGTCCAGAACTTGTACTCGGCCTCGGGCATCATGATTTCCGCGTTCGGAAATACCGGCGCGCTGGTCTCCTTCACCCACAGGCCGGAGATGTGGTCGCCATGAAAATGCGAGATCACGACCGTGGAGACGGTCGCGGGATCGAGGCCGGCAGCCTTCATATTGTCGGCGAGCTTGCCCACGGTGGCCGGACCGTTGCCGCCAAATCCGGTATCGAACAGCACGACCTTGCCGCCGGTCCGGATCGCCGTGACGGTAAAGGGGTTGTCGATCTTGTCTGGCCCGATGCCCGCCGCGCTCAGCGCCTTCTTGACGTCGTCGAGCGAGGCATTCTTGACCATCGCTTCAGTGACGGTGCGTTCGACGGAGCCTTCATGCAGGCTGAACACCTCGATGTCGCCGACCTTGTATTTGAGGCTGTCCGCGGCGCGCTGCGCGTGTGCCGCATCGATAAACGAAACCGGCCCCTTGAGGCCGAATACGAGCGCAGCCCCCGTGCTCCCGAGAATCAGATCTCTGCGTGAAACCTCGAACATTGTTCTTGCTCCCTTGGTTGATCGCCCGTCGGAGGCCCCGACTGAGAGCGTCCGCGTCGAGTTCTACCCCGTCGCGCGCGGCGTATTCCGCAAGGATTCAACTCAAGGGATCGGCATCTTGCCGCAGGAGCGCACACGGCAGGATTGGTATTGAGAACCATTTGCAACAAGCGGCGTCGGCCGTCGTTCTCACGGCATCGGCATCGGCATCCAGCGTCCCGTGCCGTTGCAATCATGACTAACCGGAACGGCAGGAATTAGTTGGCCGGGGCTTCCATCCTCCCGATGATCTCCCCGACCTGATGCAGGTCGGCGGCCACCAGCGTTCAAAGCGCTGCGATCTCCGGCGTCGGCGCCACGACATCCGGTACCATGATCACCATGGCGCCGGTCGCGTGCGCTGCGCGCACGCCGTTGAAGGAATCTTCGAGGACCAGGCAATCGCGGACCTCGAACCCCAGCGCTGACATCGCCTTCAGGTGAACGTCCGGATGCGGCTTGCCGCGGGCCACGTCGTCTCGCGCGGCGACGGTGCGGAAGAAATGTTCGACCTCGCAGCGGTTCAGATGATGAAGCGCTTCCTTCCGCGTCATCGAGGTCCCGACCGCCATTGGCATGTCCGCCCGTGCCAGTGCTGCCAGCAATTCTGATGCGCCGGTCTTCAAGGGAACGCCGGCATCCAGGATCGGACCAAGCCGTGCCGAGACTGCGGCCATATAGGCAGGGAGCGGAAATGCCGTGCCATGGTCGGTGCGAAGCTGCGCTTCCAGCTCAAGGCCGAGCAGCCCGACCAGCGACAGCACATAGTCTTTCGAGACGACGTGTCCGACATCATGGCCGGCTCCACCATGGCGCTGACATAGGCGGGAATAGTGTCGATCAGCAGGCCGTCCATATCGAAGACGACGGCCTTCGGCTTGGGAGGTAGGGTTACGCGCCGGTCCAATTATGCCTTGGCCAGAGGCTTCTCGGCGTGGCGTTGCGACAGCGTGAAGATTTCGACGCCATCGGCGGTTACGCCGACCGAGTGCTCGAACTGCGCCGACAGCGAGCGGTCGCGCGTCACCGCGGTCCAGCCGTCGGACAGGATCTTCACATGCGGCTTGCCGAGATTGATCATCGGCTCGATGGTGAAGAACATGCCGGGCTTCAGCGCCACGCCTTCGCCGGGCCGGCCGATATGGATGATGTTCGGCTCGTCGTGGAACATGCGCCCCAAACCATGGCCGCAGAAATCGCGCACCACGCTCATGCCTTGCGGCTCGACAAAACTCTGGATGGCGTGGCCGATGTCGCCGGTGGTGGCGCCGGGTTTTACGGCGGCAATACCGCGCATCATCGCCTCATAGGTGATCTCGATCAGCCGTTCGGCCTTGCGGGCGATCGGGCCGATCGCATACATGCGGCTGGAATCGCCGTACCAGCCGTCGACGATGAAGGTGACGTCGATATTGACGATGTCGCCTTCCTTCAGCGCGCGGTCGCCGGGCATGCCGTGGCAGACCACGTGATTGATCGAGGTGCAGGTCGAATAGCGGTAGCCGCGATACATCAGCGTCGCCGGGTAGGCGCCGTGGCTGAAAGCGAAATCGCGGACGAATTCATCGATCCGCGAGGTAGGAATGCCTTCCTTGACGATGTCGGTGAGCTCGTCGAGGCATTTGGCGACCAGGGCGCCGGCCTTGCGCATGCCGGCGAAACCGCTCGCGCCATGCAGCTTGATCTGTCCGGTCTTTCGCAAGGAGGTATCGGTCGCTTCGATATAGCTCATGGGCGGGTCATGCTTCGGAATTGAGGGCGTCAAAGGCTGATTTGCCGCCTAATTTAATGATCGCAGCTTGCAGTGCAAGCCAAGGTTCGAGGCCGGGGGGCATCTAAACGCTTGATTTCAGCTGGAAACCTCAACCACGGATTCGACCGGCAGCGCGCCGCCCCGGACCCGGATTTCACGCACCGGGTAGGGAACCCGGATGCCCTCGCGCTTGAAGGCATCCCACAGCGCCAGCATGACGTCGCTCTTTACGGTGTCCATGCCGTCGGGGTCTGATATCCAGAAGGTCAGGGAGAATTTCATCCCGGCCTCGGCAAACTCGGTCAGGATGCAGTTCGGCGGCTTGTTCTTGATGGCGCGCGGCGCCGCCGCGGCGATCTCGATGGCCAGCTTGCAGACCAGCCGCGGATCGGCGTCGTAATTGGCGCCGAACAGCACCTTCACCAGCGTATTCTTGTCGGTATAGGTCCAGTTCACCACCTTCTGGGTCACCAGATCCTCGTTCGGGATCAGGAATTCGCGGCCGTCGCCGGCGGCGACCGAAATGTAGCGCGTCTTCATCGCGCTGATCCGCCCCGAACTGTCGCCGATGGTGACGAGATCGCCGGGCTTCACCGACTTGTCCGCCAGCAGGATGATGCCCGAGATGAAATTGGCGACGATCTTCTGCAGGCCGATACCGATACCGACGCCGACCGCGCCGGAAAATACCGCGAGCGCGGACAGATTGATGCCGACGGCGCTGAGCGCGATGATGACCGCCAGCACCATCAGGCCCATCCGAATCATCTTCACCAGCAGCACCTGGATCGACGGCGTCAAATCCGCGGAGCGGGTGATCCGGCTTTCGACGAAGTTGCTGGCGATGTTGGTCAGCCATAGCGCCACGATCAGCAAGGCGCCGAGCTTGATCAGGACTAGCGGCGTCAGCCGCAATCCGCCGAGCACGATCGAGGCCGCATCCGAATCCAGCAAGTCCAGGGTCGGTTGAAGCTGGCCGACGACGCTGAGCGCGGCGACCAGCCACGCCGACAGCGACACCAGGCGGACGATGAACTCGTTGCGAATGACCGATGTCACGAGGCGAATGACCAGCCAGGCCAGCGCCAGCTTGGCGGAGACCGCCAAGAGATAGCTGCGGCTCGGCCAGGTCGAGTGGACCATTGCGATGCGGGCGGCGATCATCAGAACGGCGAACACCGCGGTGGAAGCGCTGAAGATCAGCACGCGGGCGAAGTGCCGAAGCGGCAGCGGCAAGCCCATCGCGAACGAGGTCATGTCGATGCGCGAACGAATCGCCGCGTCGCAAGCATAGGCGATGCCTGCGCCGGCGAGGATCAGGCCAAACTGCAGATAGAACCACGGCGAGGTGACTTCCGCGCCGAGCGACCGGGCGGTGGTGAGCAGCAACTCGATAATCTCTTTCGGATCCATCGGCAAAATCTCGTTCGGGGCAAGTTGCTTATCCAGCTGCCCCATCATGCAAAATTGATTCGAAGCGCTGGCAGATTCCCACAAGCACGCTGCGGATGCCATCGATACAAGACGTCCGCAAGGGCAAGTTAGGCCGATAAACCGGGCACATTGCCGCTATCCGGAGAAATGGGTTGGCGTTCAACTGTGGCGACGATAAGGATGCAATTGCAAGTATTTGCCCAACATTGCAGCGGTGCAAACCTTCTCTAGATTCGAGGCTTACCTGGATTCATGGCTTCTCTCGATTCAGTAAGTCTGGCGATTTTGCTCGGAGCCGTCCTGATCATGGCCGGAATTCTCTCGAGCCTGCTGGCGCTGCGCTTCGGCGCGCCATTGCTGCTGGTCTTCTTGATGATCGGCATGCTGGCGGGCGATTCCGGGCCCGGCCAGCTCAGCTTCGACGACGTACGCTCGACCTATCTGGTGGGGTCGGTGGCGCTGGCGCTGATCCTGTTCGACGGCGGTCTGAAAACTCGGTTTCAAAGCATCCGTGCGGTGCTGGCGCCGTCCACGGTGCTGGCGACGGTCGGCGTGTTGCTCACCGCCCTGGTCACCGCGCCATTCGCCAAATACGTGCTCGATCTGAACTGGAGCGAGTCGCTGCTGGTCGGCGCCGTCGTCGCTTCGACCGATGCGGCGGCGGTATTCCTGCTGGTGCATGCGCAGGGCCTGCGGCTGCGCCCCAGGGTCGGTGCGACACTGGAAGCCGAATCCGGCACCAACGATCCGTTCGCGGTCTTCCTTACGCTGATGCTGGTGCAGTACATTTCGCTCGGTCAAAGCTCGGCCGCGCATATCGCGTTGGAATTCGTGCGTGAAGCCGGGCTCGGCGCCGTCGTCGGCGTGATCGGCGGCCGTCTGGTGGTGGTCGGGCTCAATCGCGTGGCGCTGCCGCAAGGCCTGCATGCGCCCTTTGTCGCCACCGCGGCGCTGGTGATTTTCGGGGCGGCGCAGATCGCGCACGCCAGCGGCTTTCTCGCGGTCTATCTCGCCGGCATCATCATCGGCAACCGGCCGACGCGCGCGCATAATTCGGTGGTGACGTTCCTCGATGCCGCGACCTGGCTGGCGCAGATCGTGATGTTCGTGATGCTCGGCCTCTTGGTGTCGCCGCAGCGGCTGGTGAGCAGCATCGGTCCGGCCGTGCTGGTGGCGCTGGTGCTGATGCTGCTGGCGCGGCCGCTGGCGGTGTTTCTCTGCCTCGCGCCGTTTCGTTTCAACTGGCGGGAAAAGCTCTTCATCGCCTGGACCGGCCTGCGCGGCGCGGTGGCGATCTTCCTGGCGTCGATCCCGATGCTGGTGGGGCTGTCGAAGGCCTATCTCTATTTCGACGTCGCCTTTGTCGTCGTCTTCATCTCGCTGCTGCTGCAGGGCTGGACGCTGGCGCCGGCGGCGCGGCTGCTGCATGTGGCGCTGCCGCGCGCGGACCGTGGCCCGCGCCGCGTGGAGCTCGATCTGCCCGGCCAGCTCGAGCAGCAACTGGTCGGCTATCCCGTTCGTTCAAAGAGCCTGTACTTCCGGCGCGGGCTGATCCCGTCCTGGTCGAAGCCGACGCTGGTGATCCGTGACGAGCGGATCCTCTCGCCCCCCGAGGCCGATCCGATTGCACCCGGGGATTACATCTATCTGCTGGCCCCGCCGGAAAAGGCGGAAGCACTCGACCGGTTCTTTGTCGATATGCCGCCGAGCACGGCGCCCGATCCGCATCTGCTCGGTGATTTCACGGTGTCGGGCGAGCACACGCTGGGCGAACTCGCTGCGATCTACGGCGTTGCGGTCGGTGAAGAGCAGGCCAAGCTGACGCTGGCGGATCATTTCGACATCCATCTCGACCACGCGCCAAAGGAAGGCGCCGAGCTGGTGCTGGATCCCATCGTCCTGGTCGCGCGCAGCATCAGTGGCGGCCGGGTCAACGTCATCGGCCTGCGGCTGCCCGAGGAAGAGGAAGTAGGCGTGCCCCTGACGAGAGGCCAGCGATTCAAGCGCAAGGTTGCGGATATCTGGTCCCAGGTCGCGGGGGTGTAGGACGGATTGGAGCCCATCGATCCGCGCAAGGCGCGGACCGGTGGGCGTAATCCGCCGATTGTGGCTCAAGTTGGCGGATTACGCCTTCGGCTCCAATCCGCCCTACGAACTGAGCGGCCATCTAATATCCGCTGTTGAGCAACAGGCGAACACTCATTAGCTTGGGCCCAACGCTAAGGGAAACGCAGGAGACACAACAATGTCCGGCCCGTCCGACGATCAACTTGGCTTTGCGCCCGACTACGATTCCGCGGTCCCGTATATGCAGCGGACCCGCGATTATTACGCTGCGATCGGCTACACCACGCCCTACCGCTGGGCGCATTACGTCGATGCGCCATTCCAGCCTTTGAAAAAGCCGCTGGCGCAATCGCGGGTGACCATCGTTACCACAGCCGCGCAATATGACCCCACCAAGGGCGATCAGGGGCCGGGTGCTGCGTATAATGGCAGCGCGAAATTCTACACGGTGTATGACGGCGATACTTCGAAACAGCACGACCTGCGGATCTCGCATATCGGCTATGACCGCAAGCACACGTCAGCAACCGACAGCGGCACCTGGTTTCCGCTGCCGCAGCTTCTGAAGGCGCAAGCCGCGGGGCGGATCGGCGAGGTGGCGCCGCGCTTCTTCGGCGCGCCGACCAATCGCAGCCATCGCGTCACTATCGACACCGACGCGCCTGACATCCTCGCGCGTTGTCTCGCCGACAAGGTCGATGTCGCCGTGCTGGTGCCGAACTGCCCGGTGTGCCACCAGACCTCGGCATTGGTCGCGCGCCATCTCGAAGCCAATGGCATCGCCACCGTGGTGATGGGCTGCGCCAAGGACATCGTCGAGCACGCCGCCGTGCCGCGCTTCCTGTTCTCGGATTTCCCGCTCGGCAATTCCGCCGGCAAGCCGCAGGATGTGGCGTCACAGGCGCAGACGCTCGAACTGGCGCTGCGCCTGCTGGAAACCGCGTCCGGCGCGCGCACCACAATGCAATCGCCGCTGCGCTGGAGCGACGATGCCTCCTGGAAGCTCGACTACAACAACATCGCGCAGATGAGCCCGGAAGAACTGGCACGGCGCCGGGCCGAATTCGACAAGCAGAAAGAAATCGCGCGCGGCAACCGCGCAGCGTGAGGCCGTCTTCCTTCTCCCCTTGTGGGAGAAGGTGGCGCGAAGCGCCGGATGAGGGGTCTCTATCCTCATCTCGAAATGTTGCCGTGAGGAGAGAACCCTCACCCGTCGCCTCACTTCGTGAGGCGCCACCCTCTCCCACAAGGGGAGAGGGAAGAAAGCGAGGAGGACCTCCATTGACCCGACCGTTCGAAGGCGTGAAGATTCTCGACTTCACGCAGGTGCTGGCCGGCCCCTATGCGAGCTACCAGCTCGCGCTGCTCGGCGCCGATGTCATCAAGGTGGAGCGGCGCGAGGGCGAGGACATGCGGCGCACGCCGCTCTCCCGCGAATGGGCCGAGCGCGGTCTGGCCCCGGGTTGGCAGGCGATCAACGGCAACAAGCGCAGCCTGACGCTCGACCTGCAAAAGCCGGAGGCGATCGCGATCGTCAAGCAGCTCGCGGCGCAGGCCGACGTAGTGATGGAGAATTTCCGTCCCGGCGTGATGGACAAGCTCGGCATCGGCTATGCGGCGCTCTCGGCGATCAACCCGCGGCTGATCTATTGCGCGATTTCGGGGTTTGGCCAGACCGGTCCGGCGCGGCTTGGCGCCGGCTATGACGGCAAGATCCAGGCTCTATCAGGCATCATGTCCATTACGGGCCACGCCGAGACCGGACCGACCCGCGCCGGCTTTGCGGTCTGCGACGTGTTGTCCGGCTCGACCGCGGCGTTCGGTGTCTCCAGCGCGCTGTTCCAGCGTACCCATACCGGCAAGGGACAGATGGTCGACGTCTCCATGCTGGAAGCGACGCTGGCGTTTCTTTCAGGTCAGGTGGCGGATTACGCGGTTGCCGGTCATCGCCAGCAACTCTCCGGGAATCAGGCCGTCAGCCGCCGGCCGACCGCCAATCTGTTCAAGGCCGGCGACGGTTATCTCCTGCTCGCCGTCAACAGCGAGAAGCAGTACCAGTCGCTGATGAAGGCGCTCGGCCGCGCCGATGCGTTGGAAGACCCGCGCTTCGTCGACTGGTTCGCCCGGCAGGAAAACGAGCCGGCATTGCGCGCCATCATCGAGGATGCGCTGTCGAAGAAGGACCCGCGCGAATGGGAGACCATCCTGGAAGCAGCCGGCGCGCCCTGCGCCAGCATCTGGAAGGTCGAGGAAGTGATCGATCATCCGCAGATCGCAGCGCGCGGCGCGATTCAGGAAATCGACACGCCCTATGGCCGGCTTCGTTTTGCCGGCAGCGGGTTTCAGCTCGCCCATGGCGGCGGCAAACTCGACCGCATGGCGCCCGAACTCGGCGCACATACCGATGAGGTGCTGGCCTCGCTCGGCTACGACGCGGGCGCGATTGCGGATTTGCGAGCGCGCGAAATTGTTTAGGTGAGTTGACGCAACCCTGCAAAAGGGAGAAGGCCCCAGCCTTCGGCTGAGGCCTTCTTGCGACGGCCGTCAGCTTACAGATAGCGGCCGCAGACGTAGATGCGACGCGGTCCGAAGTCGGTCCACACCGTCCGCCAGCAGCTTCCGCCGATGTAGAACGAGCCGAAGTGGTGGTGGCCGTGGTGATGATGACCGTGGTGGTGATGATGGCCATGACCGTGATGATGATGACCATGATGATGGCCGTGATGGCCATGACCGTGATGACCACCATGACCGTGGCCACCCTTACCACCGGCCGAAGCCGGGGCAACAGCAGCAGCGGTCAGTGCGATCGCGGCAGCAGCTGCAAGAGCGATTTTACGGAACATAGTTGTAGTCTCCATTGTGCTAGGCGTGATTGCCTGATGCGCTTATGAGACGCGTCGCCCGCGAAAATAGTTCGAAGGATTTTTCTGAACGGGTGTTCAGGAAGTGCCTATAAACACTGGATTTCTTGGATTCTGCGCCGATCGAACGTGATCTGGATCACGGACGATATCAAGCAGGCGTGCTGCCCGTCAGCACCTTGACGCCGCCGAGCGCGGTGACGCGTCCGTTGCGCAGCATCACGATCTGCGTCGCGAGCTGGCGAAGCTCCGCGGCATCGTGGCTGACATAGACCATCGGGATGCCTTCGTCGCGCAGCCGGATCAGATAGGGCAGGATTTCGACCTTGCGTCCCTCGTCGAGCGATCCCAGCGGCTCATCGAGCAGCAGCAATCGTGGCTTCGATAACAGCGCGCGGCCGAGCGCGACGCGCTGACGCTCGCCGCCGGAGAGTTTTCCGGGCCGGCGATCCAGCAGGCCGCCGATGTCGAGCAGATCGGTGATGCGCGCATGCTGCGCGGGATCTTCAATGAGGCGGTTCATGCGCCGGCCGTAGTCGAGATTTTGCCGCACGTCGAGATGCGGAAACAGCCGGGCATCCTGGAACACGTAGCCGATGCGGCGACGGTGCGGCGGCACGTGCGCGCCCGTCGAGGTGTCGTCGAGCGTTTCGCCGTCGAGGGTGATGACGCCGCGGTCGGGCCGCAGCAAGCCCGCGATCATGTTGATCAGCGAGCTCTTGCCGGCGCCGGACGCGCCAAACAGGCCGGTGACGCGGCCCTCGCTGGTGAACGAGGCTTCCAGCGAGAACTCGCCAAGCTGCTTTGTGACCTCGACGCGCAGCATGGTCAGTTCCCGTGCAGGCGCTGCGTGGCGCGCCGTGCGAACCACTCGGATGCGATCAGCGCACCCATCGCGATCACGATGGAGATCAGCACCAGCCGCCCCGCCGCGCGGTCGCCGTCGGGTGTCTGGATCAGCGAATAGATCGCCGAGGAAATCGTCTGGGTTTCACCGGGAATGTTCGACACGAACGTAATGGTGGCGCCGAACTCGCCGATCGCCTTGGCAAAGCCGAGCACCATGCCGGCCAGTATGCCCGGCAGCGCCAGCGGCAGGGTGACGGTCGCAAACACCTGCCACGGTGCCGCGCCGAGCGTGCTCGATGCCTGTTCAAGCCGGCGGTCGATCGCCTCGATCGACAGCCGGATCGGCCGCACCAGCAGCGGAAACGACATCACGCCGCAGGCCAGCGCAGCTCCGGTCCAGCGAAACGCGAACACGATGCCGAGATTGTCGGCCAGCCACGCGCCGACCATGCCGCGGCGGCCGAAGGTGAGCAGCAGCAGATAGCCGGTCACGACCGGCGGCAGCACCAGCGGCAGATGGACCAACGCATCGAGGATCGACTTGCCCCAGAAATTTCGCCGCGCCAACAGCCACGCCAGCGCGATGCCGAACGGCGTCGCCACCAGCGTTGCGATGATGGCGACCCGCAGAGAGAGCAGGATCGCCGTCCATTCCGTCGGCGAGATATCGAACATCAGGTCGAGGGGCTGACCAGGAACTTGAAACCGTATTTCTCGAGGATGTTCTTGGCCGCGGTCGAGCGCAGGAAGGCAAGATAATCCGAGGTTTCCGGTTTCGCGGTCGCAGTCGCCGCGACGGGATAGATGATCGCGGGATGGGAATCGCCCGGGAAGGTGCCGACGACCTTGACGCCGGGCTCGACCCTGGCGTCGGTGGAGTAGACGATGCCGAGTGTGGCTTCACCGCGCGCCACCAGCGTCAGCGCCGCGCGCACGCTGTCGGCCATCGCGAATTTCGGCTCGGCCGCCTGCCAGGCGCCGAGTTTCTCCAGTGCCGCTTTGGCATATTTTCCGACCGGCACGGATTTAACGTCGCCGGTCGCGATCTTGCCGTCACCCGCGAGCTTGGCGAGATCGAAGCCCGCGCCGATGTTCACGTTGTCGATCCTGGAATCCTTCGGCGCGATCAGCACGATGGAATTGCCGAGCAGGTTGACCCGGGTCGGCTCGTTGATGTTCTTTTTGCCGATCGCGTAATCCATCCAGTCGGTGTCGGCGGAGATGAACACGTCGGCCGGTGCGCCCTGTTCGATCTGTTTTGCCAGTGCCGAGCTCGCGGCGTAGCTTACCGTGATCTTGACGCCGGTCCTCGTGGTATAGGCGGCGTCGATGTCATCGAGCGCATTCTTCATCGAGGCGGCGGCGAACACCGTAATGGTCTTGTCCTGTGCGGCAGCGGGCGATTGGATCGCGCCAAACAGAATGAAAAAGGCGGCAAAAATTCCGGCGGGACGATGCATGTTGGCGCTCCGTGCGAGTCTGCGGCGCGGCTCGCGCGCGCAAATCAGGTATTGGTTGGGTCAGGGATGCGACAGGCGGAAGCGCCGTTCCGGCAATCCCGATGACTTACGGTCGGTCGGGATATCGCGCGGCCGAGCTTACAGCATTGTTGGGGCGGCGCAAAGGCTCCGCGCCGCCAGCTATTGCTTTGCATCCGGTGCGGTCAGCACCGCTTTGCAGGCCGGGGGAAGCTGCGCCATCGTCATCGGCGGTTTTGGTTTCGGCGGAATGAGCGGCGGTTTCGGATGGAGAACTGAGTCCTTGAACCAGAAGGCGAGGTCGCCGGCGCTGCAGCCTTCGCCTTCGGTCGGATCGGGCTGGCTCTCGCATTCGCCGGCGCCGGGCGGGCATTTGATGCGGATGTGGAAATGATAGTCGTGGCCGTACATCGGCCGCACCTTGTGCAGCCAGCTGCGATCGCCCTTGGCTTCGCGGCACAGCGCCTTCTTGATCGCGGCATTGACGAAGATGCGCTGCACCGCCGGCTCCTGCGCGGCGGCGCGGATCACCACCAGATGGCCTGGTGTGAACACTTTGGGATCGATGTCGAGCCGGTCGGAGCGCACCATCATGACAGCCGACATTTCCTCGCGCTCGTTGCGCGACAACCGGCGGTTCGGCATCGGCGTCAGCCAGATGTCGGCATCTAACCCCACCTGATGGCTGGCATGGCCTGTCAACATCGGGCCACCGCGCGGCTGCGACATGTCGCCGACCAGAATGCCGGGCCAGCCGGCATCTCTGTGCGCCTTGTTGGCCAGCCGCCTCACCAGCGCGACCATGTCGGGATGCCCCCAGTAGCGATTGCGCGACAGCCGCATCACCTGCCAGGTGTCGCCGTTGATCGGCAGTCCCTCCGCGCCCGCGATGCAGCCATGGGCGTAAAAGCCCAGCACCCGCGTCGGCGTCGCTGCCGGCAGCAGCTTGCGGCCGAACAACTCCTTGGCGGCGATGTTGGGATCGTTGGGGTTGGCCAGCGGCGGCAGCGGCTTGGGATCAACGCTGCCTTTGTCCTGCGCCCATGCCAGGGTGGCATTGGCGAGACCGATCAAAACCAGGAGCGAGATCAGAATCAGGCGGGGTGTCATCGGATCACTCTAGCTGCCCAAGACGTAACATGGAATCGGCCGCGCGGGACAACCGTACCAATCGCAATTGTTTGATCTCCCACAGCATCTGCACGCAGCATTTCCACGCTATTCCGGTCGCCCCGGGTTAAGATTAATTCGGACCCTTCGCGCCCGGCCGGGCCGCCGCTCTTTACAGGGGCGCGTTTCCAAAACACATCATGCCGCCATTAGAGAGCTTTTTTTGACGGCAGGGCGTCATTATGAAATTTCGATTGGGTTTGCGGCTGTCATGTATGGCCGCGATTTTCATGTCGGCATTGGCACTGAGCCCGGCACGCGCCGCGGTCGTGGTCCAGATCGACAAATCATCCCAGCGCATGGCCGTCAGCATCGACGGCGCGACGCGGTACAGCTGGCCGGTCTCGACCGGCCGCAGCGGCTATGGCACGCCGAGCGGCGTATTCCGTCCGCAATCGATGCATCGACATTACTTCTCGCGCAAATATTACAATTCGCCGATGCCGCACGCGATCTTCTTCCATTACGGATTCGCCATTCACGGCACCACGGATATCAAGCGGCTCGGCGGCCGCGCCTCGCATGGCTGCGTCAGGCTGCACCCGTCGCATGCGGCGGCGCTGTTCGCGCTGGTACAGCGCAACGGCCAACGCAATACGCGGATCCAGATCAACTAAGCTATCGTGTCGAAGAACAAGCGGGACTGCGTCGCACGGACAGGCGATCAGCTTAACCCTTCGATAACCTTGCCGGTCCCCGCTGGAATTCCGGACACTTGTCGCTGATCCGCGCAAGTGGCGATTCACGCTCGGGTATTCCCTGCCAATTTTGATTGGGCCGCGATCGCCTTGTGCGGGCTGCGTGTTCACGGCTGCAACTCCGCCGCGAACCTCGCCTCGATCGCGCAACCGTACAAATACGCACCGCTCAAATCATTAATCTGTTCTGAAGCTATCTGGCTCACAATCGCAACGCAGTGTTGCTGTGTCGTCATGCCAACGATGACCGGGCCAGCAGATCCGTTCGACCATTACACCCGCCAAAGGACAATCATATGCGAGCTACTCCGTTCAACGCCTTCCTTGCTGCGTCGGCTGTTCTCCTCGCGACCAGCATTCCCGCATCCGCCGAAAACGGTGTGTCGGCCGACAAGATCGTGTTTGGTCAAGCCGCGGCGCTTGACGGTCCGGCCTCGGCCTTGGGCCAGGGCATGAAGATCGGGCTGGAAGCGGCCTTCGCCGAGATCAACAAGGCCGGCGGCGTCAAGGGCCGCAAGCTCGAGCTCAAGAGCGTCGACGACGGCTATGAGCCGACCAGGTCGATCGAAGCGGCCAAGAAGCTGCTGGAAGAAGACAAGGTGTTCGCGCTCGTCGGTGCGGTTGGCACCCCGACCTCAGCCGCCACCCAGCCGATCGCAACGGCGGCAGGCGCGCCCTTCATCGGTGCTTTCACCGGCGCCGAATTCCTGCGCGAGCCGCACAAGCCGCTGGTGATGAATATTCGCGCCAGCTACTTCCAGGAAACCGAAGCCATGGTCGAACGGGTGACCAAGGACCTCGGCGCGACCAGGATCGCGATCATGTACCAGGACGACGCTTTCGGTCAGGCCGGCCTTGCCGGCGTCAAGAAGGCGCTCGAAAAGCGGCAGATGCAGCTTGCCGGCGAAGGCACCTTCGAGCGCAACACGGTGGCCGTGAAAGCCGCGCTGCTGGCCATCAAGAAGGTCGAGCCCCAGGCCGTGATCATGATCAGCCCCTACAAGCCCGCGGCTGAGTTCATCAAGCTGGCGAAGCAGATCAAGCTCGACGCCACTTTCGTGAACATCTCCTTTGTCGGGTCCGATGCGCTTGCAAAGGAACTCGGCGCTGCCGGCACCGGCGTCGTAATCACGCAGGTCGTTCCGTTCCCGAAGGATGCGGCGATCCCGGTGGTCGGGCGCTACCATGCTTCGCTCAAGGCCAGCGCGCCCGATGCCCAGCCCGGCTTCGTTTCGCTCGAGGGTTACCTCGTCGGCCGTGCGATTGCCGCCGCGCTCGAGAAGGTTGATGGCGACCTCACCCGCCAGGCCATGATCGACGCCGTGCAAAAAGCCGGCAGCCTCGATCTCGGCGGCTTCAAGCTCTCCTACAGCCCCACCAGCAACCGCGGCTCGAATGAAGTGTTCCTGACCGTGATCCAGGCGGACGGCAGCTTCAAGGCGGTCGACCGGCTCGAGAAGTCCGGATCGTAAGTTCAGAAAGTCGCGAGCACCGGGGTAACACCCGGCTGCTCGCGGCACGATTTTGCTTTGTTGATTGGAGTTTTGCGATGAACGTGTCGTGGTATCGCCTCGGCCTTCGCGGTCGCCTGTTTATGGCCTTTGGCGTCGTCGCCGCACTCACGGTGCTGGCGAGCGGCAGCGCGATCATCTCCTACGACAGCCTCGGGCGTTCGCTGGGCGCGATCTCCGAGAAGAGCCTGCCTGAGATCACGCGGGCCTCCGAGGTCGCCAGGGCCGCCGGCGACGTCGCCGCCGCGGCACCCCGCCTTCTCGCCGCGACCGATCAGGCCGAGCGCGATCACGCTTCCAAAATCTTGACCGCGGCGCGTCAGGAGCTCAAGCAGAGCATCGGCGCGCTCGCCGCCGACGACGTCGCCAAAGTCAGCAAGACCGCCGATCGCATCTTGGTCAATCTCGACCGGCTGTTGCAATCTGTCACCGAGCGCCAGACCATTGCCGCCTCGCGCGACGCGCTGGTCGCGAACTTGCGCAAATCGCATCAGAAGCTTGCCGAAAAACTGGCGCCGATGGCCGATGACGCCGGGTTCAGCCTGACGATGGGCCTGCAGACCGCGGCCGACAACAAGGATCTGGAAGTCGTTCAGAAGACGCTGTCGGCGCTGGCCGACAACGAACTGGCATCGCTGCAAGCCATTCTGGAGTTGCGTGCGGAATCCAATTTGATACTGGGAATCCTGGTGGAGGCCGCCGACCTGCCGTCCGCCGATCTGCTGCCGCCGGTCAAGGACCGCTTCACGGCGACCGCGGGCCGCCTTGGCAAGGCAGCCGCGACCTTCAAGAATCCCGAAGCGTCGAAACTGGTCGACGAACTGGTCAAGACCGGCAAGGATGCCGGCAACATTTTCGAGCTCAAGCAACGCGAACTGGTGGCCGCGAAGGCCGGCGCCAACGTGGTGACGGAGAATCGCACGCTCGCCCAGGAGTTCGAGAAGGAAGTCGCCAGCCTGCGAAAGCGCAGCGAAGCGGGCGCCGCCACCGCGGTCCGTGAATCGGAGGCGGAGATCGGGCAGGGACGCATCATCCTGATCAGTCTTGCGCTCGTCAGCCTTTTAACGGCGCTGGTCATTGGCTGGTACTATGTCGGGCGCGGCGTCGTGCGCCGTCTGGTGCATCTGCAGAACAGCATGAAGTCGATTGCCGCGGGCGATCTGGCGGCCAATATCGCGACCGGCGGCTCGGACGAAATCGCCGACATGGCAGGCGCGCTGCAGGTCTTCAAGGACAACATGCTGGAATCGAACCGGCTGCGCGCCGAACGTTCGGAAACCGAAAAGCAAGCGCATGCTCAGCGCAAGGCGGAAATGCAGAAACTGGCGGCCGAATTCGAGGCCGCGGTCGGCGAGATCGTGCAGACGGTATCCTCGGCCTCAACGGAGCTGGAAGCCTCGGCGACCAGTCTGGCCCGGACCGCCGAAGAGACGCAGCAGCTCTCCGGCAGGGTGGAGGCGGCGTCCGAGGAGGCCTCCTCAAACGTCAGGTCGGTCGCCGCCGCGACGGAAGAAATGACCGCATCGGTCGCCGAAATCAGCCGTCAGGTCGAGGAGTCGAACCGGATCGCCGGCGAAGCCGTCACTCAGGCTGAAATGACCGACGCCCGCATCAACGAGCTGTCGAAGGCCGCCTTGCGGATCGGCGACGTCGTCAATCTGATCACCACGATCGCCGAACAGACCAATCTCCTGGCGCTCAACGCCACCATCGAGGCGGCGCGCGCGGGTGATTCGGGACGGGGCTTTGCGGTGGTCGCGCAGGAAGTCAAAGCGCTCGCCGCGCAGACCGCCAATGCAACCAAGGAAATCAGCAGCCAGATTGCCGGGATGCAGGTGGCGACCCAGGAATCGGTTCTGGCGATCAAGCAGATCGGCACCACCATCGGCCGGATCTCGCAAATCGCGGCGACGATCTCGAACTCCGTGGATCAGCAGGGTAGCGCCACGCAGGAGATTGCGCGCAATGTCGAGCAGGCGGCAGTGGGCACCTCCGATGTCGCCACCAACATTGTCGATGTGAACCAGGGTGCCCGCCGGACCGGCTCCGCTTCCGCGCAGGTTCTTTCCTCGGCCCAGTCGCTGTCCGGCGAAAGCAACCGCCTCCGGCTGGAAGTCGGCAAATTCCTCGACACGGTGCGCGCGGCTTAATCCCTTTGGACCGCTTGCATTGTGCGGCGATCAGCGCCGGCTTAACGCTTCAATAACCGTGTCGACCATTGGCGCATATTGATGCGCCAGCGCGAGATTTCGCGCATTCCGTGTGCAATCCGAATGCGTGTCGCGTGCTTTCGTGCGCTGGATGAGATTCTGCGTGTGCATCTGCGTTTGGTCTCGCGCACCTGTTGCAGCGGCACACGCATAGCGTGAACCAGCCTTTTTAGCGGGCACCGGAGAGCCGGGCGCGGGGCGCTTCGAACCGGCAAGAGATACCATTTTTTCAGACACTTATCGGAGAACGTTGCACGCAGAAGGCGGATGAGACGCAGCAATGCCGAAGATAAGGCCAAAGACAATCAAGAAACCAAAGCGGACCTCGATTGCTCGCCTGTTCGGTCGACCGGTAAAACCCAGCCCAAAGCTTTCAGCTGATCGCCGCCAAGGTCCCACCGAGCGCAGCGAAATCGTGCGCACGCGCGCCGAGGCGGAGGCCGCGATTGCTGACGCGCGCAAATCGCACGAACGGCTGCGCGAGGCGATCGACATCCTGCCCCAGGGCATCGTGTTTCTCGACGCCGAAGGCCGCTACATTCTCTGGAACAAGAAGTATGCGGAGATCTACAACCGCAGCTCGGATCTGTTCGAGCCGGGCGCGCGGCTGGCGGACACCATCCGTGTCGGCGTCGAGCGCGGCGATTATCCGGAAGCGATTGGCCGCGAGGAGGAATGGCTCACTGAGCGTCTGACCAGGCTTCACCAGCCGGGCGATCGTCACGAGCAGACACTGGCCGATGGCCGCGTCATCCTGATCGACGAGCGGCTGACCGAAGACGGCGGCGTCATCGGCCTGCGCGTCGATATTACCGAGTTGAAACAGCGGGAGGCGTCATTCCGCCTGCTGTTCGACAGCAACCCGGTGCCGATGATCGTTTGTTCGCTGGATGGCGAGCGCATTCTCGGCGTCAACGACGCCGCGGTCCAGCACTACAGCTATAGCCGCACCGAGTTCGAGCGACTGACGATCCGCAGTCTGCAGGCGTTCGATCCGGAATTGCCGTGGGCGGGCGATCGCAGCAGCGACGAACAGGCGGCCCGGACCTGGAAGCATGTCAGGGCCGACGGCGCCTTGATCGATCTGGCGATCTATTCGCGCCAGCTGGTTTACGGCGACCAGCCAGCCGTGCTGCTGGCGTTGATGGACATCACCGAACGCAAGCGCGCCGAAGCGCGGCTGGCCTTCATGGCCCAGCACGACGGCCTGACCGGATTGCCGAACCGCACCCTGCTGCGTCAGCAGATGGACGATCTGCTGCTGCATACGCGACGCAGCGCCGAAAAGGTCGCGGTGCTGGTGCTCGGCCTCGACAATTTCAAGGCGGTCAACGATACGCTCGGCCACGGCATCGGCGACAAGCTGCTGCGCGGCGTCGCCAAGCGCCTGCGATCGACGCTGCGTGAGGAAGACGTGCTGGCGCGCCTCAACTCCGACGAGTTCGCGATCGTCCAGAGCGGGGCGACGCGCCCCGAAGACGCCGTGCTGCTGGCCAGGCGTCTGCTGGAGGCGATCGGCGATCCCTATCTGCTCGACGGCCATTCGGTGGTGATCGGCGCCAGCATCGGCATCGCGATGTCGCCCGGCGATGGCGACGAATCCGAGAGATTGCTGAAGAACGCCGACATGGCGCTGTCGCGCGCTAAGAACGAGTTCCGCGGTACGTTCAGCTTCTTCGAAGCCGAAATGGACGCCCGCGCGCAGTCCCGCCGCAAGATCGAGATCGAGCTGCGCCATGCGATCGAGAACGATCTGCTGCGGCCGCATTATCAGCCGCTGGTCGATCTTTCGACCGGGCGCATCACCGGTTTCGAGGCGCTGGTGCGCTGGCCGCATCCCGAACGCGGCATGGTCTCGCCCGGCGAGTTCATCCCCGTCGCCGAAGAGACCGGCCTGATCAACGCCGTCGGCGGCTTGATGCTGCGCCGGGCCTGCATGGATGCGGCGCAATGGCCCGACGACGTCCGCGTCGCGGTCAACCTGTCGCCGCTGCAGTTCCGCGTCGGCAATCTGCTGTCGATGGTGATGGAAACGTTGAAGCAAACCGGTCTGGCGGCGACGCGGCTCGAACTCGAGATCACCGAGACCCTGGTGCTGGAAAAGAGCAGCCAGGTGCTGGCGACGCTGCATGCGCTGCGCTCGCTCGGCGTCCGCATCTCGATGGACGATTTCGGCACCGGCTATTCCAGCCTGAGTTACCTCCGCAGCTTCCCGTTCGACAAGATCAAGATCGACCAGTCGTTCGTGCGCGATCTCGGCTCCAACCGCGATGCGCAGGCGATCGTGCGTTCGATCATCAGCCTCGGCAAGGGCCTCGGCGTCACCATCACCGCCGAAGGCGTCGAGACCGAAGCCGAACTGAGCTGCCTGCGCAATGAAGGCTGCCACGAAGGCCAGGGCTTTCTGTTCAGCCGTGCCCGCCCCAATGCCGAGATCATCAGCCTGCTGAAGGCGCAGCGCGGCGAGGGGGCCGAGGTGGATGCGGCGCTGGTGGCGTAGGCCCGCGTCTAACCACCCGTCATTGCGAGCGCAGCGAAGCAATCCATAGCCAGCCCCGGGAGGGGTGGATTGCTTCGCTTCGCTCGCAATGACGGCTGAGTGCGGCAAATTGACCCGACGGGCAAATCAGTTCTGGTTTACGGAAATCGTGTCAATTAGAAAACTTCTGTAAATCAAAAATATTTCTGTTGTCGGTCGACCCAAATCAGTGCGCATCTATCGCCATCCCGTCCTGGTCAGAAGGGCGTCGGCCGTCGTCACGGACGTTGGGCGGGTTGCGGTGGACGCTGGTTTGCGCCTCGACGAGGGCGTGGATAAGCGTACGGCAAAACCGTGTGGTCCTGGCGCCCGTTGCAGGCGTCAAGCTGTCGGAGAAGCGCAAGCGGGAACGGCAGCGACGGAGTCAACCAAGAACTCGTCTCCGGGGAGAGCACGGCATAAGCCGTAAAGCCATTGCGCAGGGAAGGCCGGGT
>NZ_JAFCMC010000027.1:0-95359 GCF_018130085.1 Bradyrhizobium sp. AUGA SZCCT0169
CCTCGACGACGGCGTGGATAAGCGTACGGCAAAACCGTGTGGTCCTGGCGCCCGTTGCTGGCGTCAAGCTGTCGGGTAGGCGAGAGCCGAAACGGCAGCGACGGAGTCAACTAAGAACTCGTCTCCGGGGAGAGCACGGCATAAGCCGTAAAGCCATTGCGCAGGGAAGGCCGGGTGTTCTCCGCTGCCCTGTATGCTCGTGTGCAACTTTTTCAGTGCTAACCGCACACGAGACCGCGGGTGCAGCGCGCACCCGGTCTTCCCTGCGCCCTCTGTATTTAGGGCGGGAAGTTTCTGGCAAACCTCGGGCGCAATGCGTCGCGAGAATGTCGAAGTGTGTGTCACACCCACAATTGTCGTCCCCGCGAAGGCGGGGACCCAGTATCCCAGAGACGCCAATGCCAGAACCGAGAGGCCGCGGCGTACTGGATCCCCGCATGCGCGGGGATGACAACCGGAAAGATTGGCGCGACGCGCTACTCCGCCGCCTTCGCCGTTTTCCCGAACATCCGTGTCGGCGCCGGAAAACCGCACGACGTTCCGTCCGTCACCTTGACCTGATCCTCCCACGGCAGCCGGAACGTGCCCGCCACCATGTCCTGCATGAACGTATACGGGCAATCCATCGCGCCGCCTTTCACCGCGACGTAGCCGCGGTGCCAGAGCTGGTAGATGTTGTTCTCGACGCCCCAGTGGATCCGCGCCTCACGCACCAGGTCAGGGCGGACTTCGGCGGTGATGATTTCGTCGGCGCGGCCGGTGGTGCCGTGGGCGATGATGCTACCATCGAAATTCACGATCATGCCTTCGCCCATGGAATCGAACGAGCCGTCGGAGCCGCACATGCAGACATTCGCGGTCACCATCAAATTCTGGAACGCGTTCGCTTGATTTGTAAAACGCCAGCTTTCGCGGATCGGCGCGGTGTAGCCGGCCGTGCGGATCATGATCTCGGCGCCCTTGTAGGCGCATTCGCGCGCCATCTCCGGGAACATGCCGTCATGGCAGATGATCAGCGCGAGCTTGGCGCCTTTCGGTCCCTCGATCACGGGAATGCCGATATCGCCGGGCTCCCACGGCTCGACCGGAATCCACGGATGGAATTTCCGGTAATAGAGCTTGATCTCGCCGTTGTTATCGATGATCAGGCCGGAATTGTAGGGATTGCCGTTCGGGTTGAACTCCATGATGGAGAAGCAGCCCCAGATCTTGTGGTCGATGCAGGCCTGCTTGAAGGCGGCGACCTCAGGGCCGTCGAGCCGGCACATGATCTCCGGGTTGGTGTCCATCGACAGGCCATGCAGCGAATATTCCGGAAATACGACGAGATCCATGGTGCCGAGATTGCGCCGCGCCTTGCCGACCATGGTGACGATGCGCTCGGTCTGCCGCGCGAGGTCCGCCTTGGTCACGACAACAGGCAATTGCAGCTGAACCAGCCCGATCACGACGCCCTCCGGCGATTTGTTGAGGCCTCCGAGTCCGTTCATGTGTTCCTCCCGAATTTGTGGCGCTGCGCCAGACCGCCAGCGTTTCGACGTTGCGATACCGCGATATTTTGCAACAAGCGTGCCAACTCATTCCCGGCTTGCGCAAGAATTGTACAATGGCATGCGCCTTGCTTAATCTCTTCGAAAATTACTCTCGGTCGGGCGCTTGCATCATGACGAACTCAAAGAGGCCATCCATCGGCAAGGTCGCCGCCGAGCCGGAGCCGATCGCGCTTGAGTGGGCGGCCACCGCGCTCCTCATCATCGACATGCAGCGCGACTTCATGGAACCCGGCGGCTTCGGCGAGACGCTGGGCAATGACGTGTCGCAGCTGGCGCGCGCGGTGAAGCCGATCGCTTCGGTGCTGTCAGCGGCGCGCGAAACCGGCATGCTGGTCATCCACACCCGCGAGGGACATCTGCCCGACCTGTCCGACGCGCCGCCGGCCAAGGTCGAACGCGGCGCGCCCTCCTTGCGGATCGGCGATCCCGGACCGATGGGGCGCATTCTCATTCGCGGCGAGGCCGGCCACGACATCATTTCCGAACTCTATCCGCTCGACTCCGAGATCGTGATCGACAAGCCGGGCAAGGGCGCGTTCTACGCCACCGAGCTTGGCGACATCCTGGAGAAATATGGCATCGAGAATTTGCTGGTGTGCGGCGTCACCACCGAAGTCTGCGTCAACACGACCGTGCGCGAGGCCAACGACCGCGGTTATCGCTGCGTGGTGCTGGCCGACGGCTGCGCCTCCTACTTCCCCGAATTCCACGAGATGGGCCTGAAGATGATCAAGGCCCAGGGCGGCATTTTCGGCTGGGTCACGGACTCAGCCGCGGTACTGGAGGCGCTTGCACCGGAGCTTGCGGCTAACCGCCCTTGACGGCGCCTGCGGTCAGTCCGGCCACGATCTGCCGCTGCGCGAGCACCGTCAGCAACAGAACGGGGAAGGTCACGATGAGCGCGGCTGCCGCAAGCGGTCCCCAGCTCAGCTGGTCGAACGAAATCATGTTGTAGACGGCGACGGGCAAGGTGCGCGTCTCCCGTCCCGCCAGCACGATGCCGAACACGAAATTGTTCCAGGAGAAGATCACCGCGAGAATGAAGGCCACCGCAAGTCCCGGACGCGCGATCGGCAGCGCCACGTGAAGGAACACCTGCCAGCGGGTGGCGCCGTCGATCAGGGCGGCTTCCTCGAGCTCCAGCGGCGTGGTCTCGAAATAGCCGATCATGATCCAGATCACGATCGGCACCGTCACCACGAGGTGGATGATGATCTGCGGCACCAGCGTGCCGAGCAATCCGAGCCACTGGAACAGCAGGAACAGCGGGATGAGATACGACAATCCCGGCGTGATGCGGGCGATCAGGATCACGATCGCGGATTTATGCGCCGCCATCCGCGCGATGCCGTAGCCGGCGGGGACACCGACCAGCATGGCAAGGCCGGTCGCGGTGCCGGTCACCACGAGGCTGTTGATGAAGTAGGTCAGGAAGCGGTTGGAGGCGAGCACGTCGGCATAATTCTTCCAGGCAAATCGCTCGGGGAAAAACACCGGCGGGTAGGCCGCGTTGTCGACCTCGAACTTGACCGACAGCGAGGCCATCCAGAGAAAGAACAGGATCGCGGGTGACACGACCACGAAGACCGCAAACCACAGCGCGATCTTGCCGAGGATCTGACGCAGATTCATGCGCCGCTCCCGATCTCGGTCCACATCATGCGCTGGCGCAGATGCAGCATCAGCGCCGCCATGGCGACGATCAAGAGGAAGAAGATCACCGCGATCGCCGAACCATAGCCGAGGTCGTAATAGATGAAGGCGACGCTGTAGAGATAGAGGTTGATGGTCTCGGACGCCGAGCCGGGCCCGCCTTGCGTGATGGCGAAGATGATGTCGAAGCTCTTGACGGCATCGATCATGCGGATCATGCCGGCGATGAACAGGAACGGCGTGATCAGCGGCAGCGTGATGTAGCGGAACACCTGCCAGACGCTGGCGCCGTCGATCTGCGCACTCTCATAGGGCTCGGTCGGGATCGCGGCGAGGCCGCCGAGCACGATCAGCATCACCAAGGGGGTCCATTGCCAGGTCTCGACCAGCACCAGCGAGGGGATCACGGTGCCGGGATGGAACACCCACAATTGCGGCGGCAGGCCGACCAGCGACAGCAGGTAATTCAAAATGCCGAGCTGCGGGTGGAACATCATGGTCCAGACCAGCGCGATCGCCACCGGCGTCGCCATCATCGGCATGATGAAGACCCCGCGCAGAAAACCGCGGCCGGGAAATTTGGCGTGAAACACCACGGCGGCAAAGGTGCCGAGGATCAGCGGCAGCAGCACCGACAAGGCGGTGTAAAGCAGGGTGTGTCCGACCGCTTCGACGAAGCGTGGATCGTTCGGCATTCGAAGATAATTGGCGAAGCCGACAAAGGTGGTCGGCGAGCCGACCTTCCACTCGTTGAGGCTCATCCAGATCGTGAACACCCATGGGAACACGATTACGGCGAGCACGACGACCAGCGCCGGCACCACGAACGGCCAGTAGGACGGCGGCCGCCATTCCTGCTCCGGCGCGGCATCAGCCGCGGCCGGAGTGACTTCTGCTATGGCCTTCACGCTTTTTCGCTGCGCTCCAGGATCGGGCGGAACTGCTCATGAGCCTTCTTCAGCTCCGTTGCCGGATCAGCGCCCGCAAGGGTGGAGGTGAGGGCTGCACCGACGAGATCTCGGAATTCGGCGACCGGAATGATCACGGGCAGGCCGAGCTTGCTGATCTTGGCGGAATCGATCACCGATTGCAGCCATTCCTTCGGCATCTTGACGCCGGCCTGGATCTCCGGGTCGTTGAGCACGGAGTTGCGGAACGGCACGCCGCCGCCGGCCTGCAGCAGCCGCGCGCCTTGCTTCTTCGAGACCGCCCATTGGCAGAGCAGATAGGCGGCTTCCTTGTTCTTGCTGGCGGCCGCGATGCCGATGCCGTCGCCATAGGTTGCCGAATATTGTCCCTTGGATCCCTTGGGCACGACGGTGTAGCCGACCTTGCCGACGACGCGCGAGGCGGCCGGGTCTTCCAGCGGGGGGGCCCAGCCGACGCCGTCGATCCACATCGCCGAACGGCCTTGCGTGAACGAGGCCATCGACTCCATCCAGTTGAAGCCGGCGACGCCGGGAGGCGCGACCTTGGTCAGCAGCGTCTGATACAGCTTGGTGGCTTCGATCGCCTCCGGGCCGTCGGTCAGGATGCCGCCCTTGGCATCGAGGAATTCGCCGCCAGCGTTGAGGAAGAAGTTGGTCCACAGCGTCATGTTGGCGTTGCGCAGGCCGCGCCCGACGAAGCCGAAGGTGCCTTCCTTGGCGTCGGTGAGCTTTTCGGCCGCCGCGACCATCTCGTCGAAGGTCTTCGGCACCGCGACGCCCTTCTTCTGGAACAGCTCCTTGTTGTAATAGAGGATGAAATAGTCGACCGACCACGGCAGGGAGTGCATCTGCCCCTTGTCGTTCTTGGCGTATTGCAGGCCGCCGGCCGAAAAATCGCTTTCGACGAGGTCGGGCGCGGTGAGGTTCGGGTCTTTCATGTAGCCGGAGATGTCGGCGAGCCAGCCGGCCTTCTCGAACTGGCGCTTCTGCACGTGGTAGCTCAGATGAACCACGTCGAAGCTCGGCTTGCCCGAAGCGAGTTCGATTACGGCCTTCTGGCGCTGTTGCTGTTCGGGGATCTGCTCCGATTCGACCTGGATGCCGGTGAGTTCAGTAAATTCCTTGATGTTCTTTTGAAAATTGTCGCCGCGCGGACCCTTGGCGAGGATCACCTCAAGCTTGGTGCCGGCGTACTTCTTCCACTGCGGTTCGGCCGCGCGGGCCGGGAAGCCGGTCAGGCTCAGCGCCCCTGCGGCGGCGGTGCCGACCAGAACGGAACGGCGCGAGATCAGATGATTCTTCATTATTTTTCTCTCCCTGGGTCGGCTTGTTTTGCGGCGATAGTAACGTCCGTGCGTGGCCTGCCTAGCCCCCTTCGTGCGGTATTATGGCGGTGCGCAGGCGATGCCATTGGTTGATCGCGCTTGCAATCGAACTAATATAGTGTACAAACAGTACAGTTAATGTCGGAGCCGGGCGAATGACGACGAGCGGCGACTATCAGGTCTTCGAGGCGGGCGACGTTCCGCTTCAGTCGGGCGTCATGTTCCCTTCCATGCGTCTCGCCTACAAGACCTATGGCAGCCTGAATGCGCGGAAGGACAATGTGATTGTCTATCCGACATCGTTCAGCGCGCAGCACTTCGACACCGAGTGGCTGATCCAGCCCGGCGGCATTCTCGATCCCGAGCGCTACTTCATCATCATTCCGAATCTGTTCGGCAACGGCCTGTCTTCCTCGCCGTCGAATTCCGACATCACACCGTTTCCGGCGATCAGCTATCACGACGCGGTCGCGGTGCAGCGCCGCCTGCTGGTGGAGCAATTCGGCATAGCGAAGATCGCGCTGGTCTATGGCTGGTCGATGGGCGGCATGCAGGCCTATCACTGGGCGGCCTGCCATCCTGACATGGTGGAGCGCGCCGCCATCGTCTGCGGCAGCGCGCGGTGCTCGCCCTACAACCACGTATTCCTGGAGGGCGTGAAGGCGGCGCTGACCACGGACCCGAATTTCCGGGATGGCCGCTTCATCGCCAAACCTTCCGCCGGCCTTCGCGCCATGGGTCGCATCTATGCGGGATGGGCGATGTCGCACGCCTTCTACCGGGATGAGGTCTGGCGCGAGGCAGGATTCAAATCGCTGGAAGACTATCTGGCAGGCTCGTGGGATGGTGCCTTCGCACGGCGCGACGCCAACGATCTGCTGGCGCAGATCGGCATCTGGCAGCGTGGCGACATCAGCCAGTGCCCGGAATTTGGCGGCGACATTACCCGCGCGCTCACGGCGATCAGGGCGCATGTGCTGCTGATGCCGGGGCAGACCGACCGTTACTTCGACGTGCGCGACAACGAGGCCGAGATCGGCAAGCTCGTCAATGCGAAGTCGGCAGAGCTTCATCCGATTCCGTCGATCCACGGTCACCGCGCCGGAAATCCGATCAACTATCCCGCGGATCGCGCATTCATCAACGCCGAGATATCGGCCCTTCTGCAGCGTTGAAAATCATCTTGGAGGCAGTGCGACCATGAGCACAGCGATTACCGCAACAGGAGAGAAGCTCTTAAGTTCGGCTGATCTCCGCAAGCTATCGGTGCGATCGAACCTTCCGGGCATCATCCGCGCGGTCAGTCACTACGGCGCTATCGTCGTTTTCGGCACGCTGATCTGGCAGGTCGCCTCGATCCATGGCCTGCTCTGGGCGATACCGCTGATCGTTGCGCAGGGGTACTTCGTCGCCTTCCTGTTCATGGTCGTGCACGAGACCGCGCACAAGACGGCGTTCCGGAGTCGCGCACTCAATCTCGTGTTCGGCCATCTGTCTTCGTTCGCGATCGGACTGCCTTACGAATATTATTGCCTGTTCCACTGGGACCACCATCGCTACACGCAGGATCCGGCGAGGGATCCGGAACTGCTGGTCGGCCCGATGCCTACCTCCGATACGCAGCTTGCAATCGCCTATAGCGGTCTTCGGCAGGTCGGCTTCCGGCTAGGTCTGATGCTTCGCCATGGCGTGACGGGCAACGCCTCCGCCCCCTGGATACCGGAAGCCAAGCGCCACATCGTGGTGAGGGAGGCGCGCCTCTATTTGCTCGGCTATGCGGTGCTGGTGCTCGCCTCACTCGCATTGCAGACCACGATCCTGCTCTGGGTATGGGTCGCGCCGCTGGTGGTAGGGCAGCTATTCCTGCGTCCTTATCTCTATGCCGAACATACCGGCTGCGATCGGACGCGCAGCGCTTTCCAGAACACCCGTACGACCTATACCGGCATATTCACGAAGTGGTTTGCCTGGAATATGCCCTACCATGTCGAGCACCATGCCTATCCTTCGATTCCGTTTCATGCGCTGCCGAAGCTGAACGGTATCGTTGATGGACAGATCGTGTATCGGGGCCGAGGTTATCTCGCGGTGACGCGGGAAACGTGGAACTGGTTCCGACGCGAGCGACGTAAGGGAGCCGTCACCGAACCTTGATCATCAGCAGCGTGTCGACGAGGTTACGCGCTTGCGCCGGCGAGATCGGCTTGATGCCGAAGATGTAGCGATAGAACAGGCTGCCGTAGATCGCGTCATAGAGGTCTTCGGGCGTCCCGGCGGCGCCAACGCTGCCGTCCTGCTGGCCGGCCGCAATCAGTTCGACCAGCGCTGTCCTTCGATACCGGAGATAGCGCTCGTAGAAAATCTCCGCGGAACCGGTGTTCGAAATGCATTCGGAGATCACGGCGAGCTGCACCTTGCCGAACTCACCCTGCAGCGCCTTCGCATAGGCGGCCGCGTGGCTTCTCAGGCGGTCTGCCGGCGTGCCGGTGCTCGGCAGCGGCAGCATCAACGAAGCATGGTCCAGGAACGCATCGATCAGCAGCGCCTCGCGCGACGGCCACCATTTGTAGATGGTCATCTTCGAGACGTTCGAATCCCGCGCCACCGCATCGATGCTGGTGGCGGCAAGGCCCGTGGTGGCCATCAGGGTGTAGGCGCTCTGCAGAATGGCGTTGGTCGTCTCGGCGGAACGGGGACGACCACGGCGGGTCGTTGCCGTGTCGCCGTCCGGTTCGATCTTGCCCTTCGCCATGATCCGGCTGTCCCTCGATACAGCGACAAGCGCGGTCGGCTACGCCTCGACGAAGGCGAGCAGGGTGCCGTTGCCGGCTGCCGGTGGCACGATGACGCCGCCACCGCTGTGAACACCAGTGCCACCGAGCGCCTTCTCGGCTGCAGCGACGTCGGCCTCAATCACCAATCCCGCGCCGCCACGCTCGGGCAGACCGGTCAGCGATACCTCGGGATAGCGCTTGCTCAGTTGATCCCTGGTCAGGAACACGAAGTCGGCGCGATCGGAGCCCGAGGGCACGGCGATGGCGCCGTCCTGCTCGCTCCTCACGTCGCGATCGATCATGCGCGACATATGCGCGGCGTCGTTGGCGGGCTCCGGCGAAACGATCAGCACCTGCCGCAGGCGCTTGGCGCCATTGGCGTGCTTCATCAGTTCGGGAATCCATACCGTCTCGCGGGTCTTGTGCTGGCAGGCGAAGATACGCACGCCGCCCGGCGCTTCCGCGGTCGGCCACTGGAAGGTCCGGAATTTTGCTGCAGAGACGGTGCCATCGGGCATCGTCACCGGCCGTTCGAAATCGGTGGGGCCAACCGGCGGATAGCCGCGCGCGCGGATCTCTTCGGCGCCGTCGGCGGAATCCACCGCGGTAAAAGCGATGCGCTCGATGCCCTCGCCGCGCTTTTCCAGAAACGCGCGCGCCGGAGCATTATGTTCTGTCGGCGTCAGGACGCCGAGCAATTCCATATAGTCAGGGTCGAACATGATGGTGTAATTGCCCGATCCCATATGCGCGCTGTGGGTGCCGCGCGGCGACACAGTAAAGCCGAGCCGCCTGTAATTTTCAGCTGATTTGTCGAGGTCCTTCACCATGACCACGGCGTGATCTATTCCGACGACGTTCTCGAGTGCCACTCTGCTATTTCCCCGGGCTGATGATGCGTACTAAGCTAACCATTCGATCTGCCGCCCGCAAGAAAGGATCATGATGAATAGCGCTGAAGTCCGCTGGCCGCCTTCGCTGTGGGCCGCGGTGACGCCATCAGGGCCTGAGCTTCCGGAATTGATCGGGACGCAGCAGGCCGATGTGATCGTGATCGGCGCGGGCTTCACCGGACTATCGACGGCGCTGCATCTACGCGAGGCCGGCGTCGATGTCGCGATCGTGGAAGCCGCGGAGCCTGGGTGGGGCGCGTCGGGTCGTAACAACGGCCAGGTCATTCCGACGCTGTCGCGGCCCGATCCGGAAGACATCATTGCCAAACACGGGGTGGTCGGCGAGCGCTTCGTCGGCATGCTGCGCGACAGCGCGTCGACGCTGTTCGAGGTGGCGCGGCGTTACAAGATCGAGGCCGAGCAGGAGCAGACCGGATGGGTGCAGCCGGTACATTCGCCTGGCCGCATCAAGATCGCGGAAAGGCGTGTGCGGCAATGGTCGAAGTTCGGCGCGCCGGTTGAACTGCTGTCGCGCGAGCAGGCGCGCGACATGACGGGTTCGGACGCGTGGTACGGCGGCTTCTGGAACAAGACCGGCGGCCACATCAATCCGCTGGCACTAGCACGCGGATTGGCGCACACCGTGCTCGGGCTCGGCGCACGCATCTACGCCCGTTCGCCGGCAATCAGTTTCGAGCGTCGCGGCGATCGCTGGGTGGTGAAGACCGAAAAGGGCGCGATCAGCGGCCGTGCGCTGGTGGTGGCAAGCAACGCCTATAGCGGAGAATTCTCGAAATCGCTGGTGCCTGACATGGCGCACGAGGTCATGCCGGTGCTGTCCTGGCAGATGTCGACGCAGCCGCTGTCCGACAACGTGCGCAAGACCATCATGCCCGGCCGCCAGGCGCTGTCCGATACCCATGGCGAACTGTATTTTGCGCGTTACGACGCGCGCAATCGACTGGTCACCGGCGGTGCGGTGCTCGGCCCCGGCAACAAGGTCGAACGGATCAAGGCTATCGTGACGGAGCGCTTGCAGCGGCTGTGGCCACAGATCGGCGAGGTCTCGTTCGATTATGTCTGGAACGGCTATGTGGGGATGACGGCGGACTTCTTACCGCGCATCCACAAACTCGGGCCCAACGCTTATGGCTGGACCGGCTGCAACGGCCGCGCGGTCGCGCTGACGATCCCGCTTGGCAACGAATTGTCAAAGGCGGTACGCGGCGTGCCGGAAACCGAACTGGCGTTGCCGTTCACCGAACCTGTGCCGTTCGTGGCGCACGGATTGCTGCGCAAGATCGCACCCTGGATGCTGCTGTTCTACCGGCGGCGCGACGCACAGGAACTGACGAAGGGTAATCGATTCGAGTTGCTGCCATGGGCGGAGCGTCTGCTCGCCTCGCGCCGTCCGCAGTGATATCGCCACACAGATTCTCTACGGAGCGCGAACTCTCGGCGAGTGCGCCGACGGGTTTGCCGTTGGCGTCGAGGTCAACCAGAATTTCCTGAATCTTGCCGCTGATGATGTACACGCCGGTGGACGCATGAAGGCTTGGATTGAGCTGGCGCTGTTCGGCGCGGTATGAACGTTGAGCACGCCGCCCTTCTTCGGGGGGGCCTGCGCGAAGGCCCGCATCGGAACTGGAGTCATTTTCTAATCGCCGCCCGGTTCGGAAAATCCTTCCGGAAATCCGGACATGCGCATCAGCGTTGCGATCGCCGCCGTTTTATTCGGCATCAAAACCATCGCTCGCCATGGCGCGATCAGGCGCGGGGAGTGGTCGGAGATCGTCGAAAAAGGCTGTCTGGCAAGGCATTTCGCCGCATTCAGCTGGTTTAATGCACCGCCAAAGCCTTAAAAACTAGCCTATTTCCCGCGAATCAGTGCAAGTCAAATAGCGATATAGTTGTGCAGAATGTCGAAAAGCCTGTTTTTTTAGGCAATTTCCGCCATATCGTGCCTCTTCCAGAATCAAATGGAGCAACCATGGCTACCCAAATGTCTAAGTCGCAGCTGATCGAGAAGATCGCGACGTCCACCGAAGTTTCGAAGAAGGAAGTCAAGGGCGTGATGGACGCGCTCGTTGACGTTGGTCACAAGGAGCTGAAGAAGAACGGGGTGTTCCTCGTCCCCGGCTTCGCCAAGTTCGTCGTGGTCAAGAAGCCCGCGACCAAGGCTCGCAAGGGCACCAACCCCTTCACGGGCGAAGAAATGATGTTCAAGGCCAAGCCGGCGCGCAAGATCGTCCGCGCCCGCCCGGTCAAGGCCGCCAAAGACGCGGTGTGATAGCGAAAAGGCCTCCGGCGACGGAGGCCTTTTTTGCCCGGGGCCATGGCGCTTTCGAGCGAAGTGGTCACCGGTTCGCGCAAGCGAAACGCGAAGGATAAAGCGGGTTCCGGTTCTGAGCCCATCAGAGCCGGGGTGCCGCTAGACCACCGGCGACCGGCCGCCATCGACATTGATGGCTGTCCCGGTGATGTAAGAGCCATGCTGCGAGGCGAGGAAGCAGGCGAGGTTGGCGAATTCCTCCGCCGTGCCCATCCGCCCGAGCGGGACGCCCTTGGCGAGGTCGCGGGTAAAATCGTCGAAATCCGTATCCGGCGCCTTCTCGGCGTGCCGCTTGACCCATTGATCGCTCACGATCAGCCCGACCAGCATCGCATTGACCAGGACGTTGTGCGGGCCGCCTTCGTTCGCCATGGCCTTGGTCAGCGCCATGCCGGCTGCCCGGGAGACCGAGGTCGGGGTTGACGCGGCAGCCGGCGCCTTGGCTCCGATGTTCAGCACGTTGATGATGCGGCCCCATTTGCGCGCCTTCATGCCCGGCCAGACCAGCCGGCTGAAACGGATCGCGGCGAACAGTTTCAGGTCAAGGTCGTCCTGCCACATTTCGTCGGTCACGGTCTCGAACGCCATCGCGCGCGAGGTGCCGGCATTGTTGACGAGGACGTCGACCGGGCCGAGATCGGCGGCGATCGACTCATGCGCCTTGGCGATATCCGCCGCCTTCGAGACGTCGCAGACATAGTCGCGGACCTCGACGCCTTCCTTGGCGAGTGCCTCGCGCGCGGCCTGCAAGTCCTGTGCGCCGCGCGCCAGGATCGCGACCTTGGCGCCTGACTCGGCAAAGCGCCGCGCGACGGCAAGCCCGATGCCCTTGCTGCCGCCGGTGACGGCCGCAACGCGGCCCTTCATGGTGACGTTCATTTTCTCCTCCCTGGGTGCGGCGATTCTGCGGCCGTTCAGTGCTGTAACGCTGGACGGGCGGGGAGAGTAGATCAACCCGGACATGGCAAGGCGTGCGTTTTGCGGGCTAACGAACCCGTGAAGTGCAGAAATATCCATCCGGGAGAACCGGTGCGCGCGACAAGGATCTTTCCCGCATCGCACCTGCGGGAACGGCAATTTTGCTATTTCCAATGCGGTCTTGTGGGGGAGGGCCAGCCAGCCAAAATCAAATCGAACCAACAATAGAGTCCAGGAGAATGCCATGGGCCTGCAACAAGCAAAACTCGAGTCGCTCCCCTTCGTCACCGGCGAGCTCAACTACCTCGCGCCCACCCCCGGAAAGCCGCGCACCTACGCCTTCGATCCGCCGCCGGGCGAGCCCAGATCGACGGCGCTGCCCGAACCCCATCAAGTTCCGATCTTCGACGCCCGCCTGATCTCGGGCAGTCTTTCGCTGGACCGCGAGGGTTTTGCCCTGGTCCGCCACCCGACCAGCGTCCGGAATTTCTACGACGATAAGGAGGTGCGGAACGTCTACTATCCCGCCGCCGAAGCTTTTCTCCGCGCTACGCTGAAAGCCGATCGCGTCGTGATATTCGACCATACCGTTCGCAAGCGCGTCGACGGTGCGGCCGATGTGCGGGGCGCCGGCCCGCGCCAGCCGGCCACGCGGGTCCATGTCGACCAGACCGATCTATCAGGCGCCAATCGCGTTCGTGAGCATCTGCCTGACGAAGCGGACGAACTGCTGAAGGGCCGGGTCCAGGTGATCAATCTGTGGCGGCCGATTTGCGGACCGCTGCGCGATGCGCCGCTCGCGATGCTCGATGGCCAGACCGTGGCGCCCGGCGATCTCGTCGCCTCCGACCTGATCTATCCGAACCGGCAGGGCGAAACCTATTCGGTGAAGTACAACGCGGACCATCGCTGGTACTACATTCCGGAGATGACCGCGGACGAAGCGCTGCTGCTGAAGTGCTACGATTCGGCGACCGACGGGCGTACGCGGTTCGGACCGCACACCGCCTTCATCGATCCGACGACGCCGAAAGACGCAGCGCCGCGCGAAAGCATCGAGTTGCGGACGCTGGTGTTCCACAAGCACTGATCGCGTCGCCGGGAATACCATTTGGTATTCCCGGCGTATTGGTGTTACCCCGGCTGCAACAAGGCCGGGAAGAAACGGAACATGGACGGCGGCAAGGCCGACGACGCGGATGTCAACATCCGCGCACTGATTTTTGCGCTTCTGGCGCTGGCCTGCGGTCACATGCTGTCGACCCTGCTGCGCACGATCCCGGCCGTCAGCCTCGACGTGATGGCCGCCGATTTCAAGACGTCGCCGCAGGCGCTGGCGAGCCTGACCTCGATCTATCATTTCTCGTTCGCGGCATCGCAGATACCGGTCGGCGCCGCGATGGATCGCTTCGGCGTGCGGCCGGTTTCGCTTAGTCTGCTGATTGGAACGATTGTCGGCGCGTTGGCGTCCGGCCTGGCAACCGGGCCGGAGAGTTTTCTGTTCGGACAATTCCTGCTCGGGGTTGCGAACTCGGGCATGCTGATGTGCCCGATGACGCTGGCCGCAAAGCAATTATCTCCGGCGCGGTTCGGCCTGTGGTCCGGACTGATCCTGTCGATCGGCAATATCGGCATGCTGCTGTCGTCGAGCCCGCTCGCCTTTGTCGTCGAACTCTGGGGATGGCGGGCAGGGTTCTGGATCTCGGCCGGCTTCGGCGTGGCGGTGGCGCTCGCCGTCTACGCCGTGGTGCCGAACCAGCCGGCCGCACATGCCGACCGTTCGTCACCGCTCTCGCAGATGGCTAGCGTCTTGCGTATCGGCGTGTCGTATCGGCTGCGCGGCTTGATTGCCATTGCGCTGGTCTCGCTGGCGGCCGTGCTGGTGCTGCGGGGATTGTGGGGCGGGCCGTGGCTGATGGAGGTCAAAGGGCTCAGCCGGATCGGGGCAGGCAACGCGCTTGGCCTGTTCACGATCGCGCTGATCGTTGGGCCGGCTCTGATCGGTCTTTTCGACCGAAGCTTTGGTCATCGCCGCGAGGTGCTCGCGGCCACGCATTTCCTGGCGGCGCTGCTGCTCGCCTTCATGGCGGCGGGCGCGTCTCATTTTCCGGTCTCGGACCTGTTCGGCGTAGCGGCGATGCCGGCTCAGTATGACATTGTCCTGCTGGTGTTGATCGGTTTTGCCATGTCGGCCCAGCCACTGGTGTTCGGCATGACGCGGCAACTCGTCGACGAGCAGAATACCGGTAAGGCGCTGTCAGCGGTCAATCTGGCGTTCTTCCTGGGAGCGGCGCTGATGCAATCGGCAACCGGCGTGGTCGCGGCGCTCCTTGGACTGCCTGCCGTGCTGCTGTTCATGGCCGCGGCGCTGATCATCGGGACAATCGTATTTTTGTTGTATACCTAGATCAGGTTGAGTTCGAGCACTGGTGGAAGATCGCATGTATCCGGATCCAAATTCCTCGTCGCAAAAAATGTACAACCGCGCACTGGCGAGTCTACCCGGTGGCAATACGCGCACCACCGTCTTCATGAAACCGTATCCGATCTACGCCGCGCGCGGCGAGGGATGTCGGGTGTGGGACCTCGATGGCAACGAGTACATCGATTGCATCAACAATTTCACCTCGCAGATTCACGGCCATGCACACCCGGTGTTGATCAAGGCCGCGACCGCGCAACTTGTGCTGGGATCGGCGTTCGGGATGCCGACCGAATCCGAGGTCGACCTTGCCGAACTGCTCGCTGCGCGATTGCCGTCGGTCGACCAGGTGCGCTTTTGCAATTCGGGTACTGAAGCTGTCATGATGGCGTTGAAGGCCGCCCGCGCCCATACCGGCCGCCCCAAAATTGCAAAGTGCGAGGGCGCGTATCATGGCTCCTATGACTACGCCGAGGTCAGCCTCGATCCGACGCCGGAAGCCTGGGGCCGCAACGCGCCGGTTTCCGTCGCCTATGCCAAGGGTACGCCCGACAATGTGCTGGCCGATGTCCTGACCATTCCGTTCAACGACACCGAGGCCGCGGTCAGCCTGATCCGCGAGCATGGCCCTGAACTCGCCTGCGTCCTTGTCGATCCCATGCCCAATCGCGCCGGGTTGGCGCCAGCTGATCAGGCCTATCTGGAGGCGCTGCGCAAGGTGACGCGCGAGGTCGGCGCGCTGCTGGTGTTCGATGAAGTGATCACGTTCCGGCTCGGCTATCGCGGCGCGCAGGGTCTGTTCAATATCGACCCCGATCTGACCACGCTCGCAAAAATCATCGGCGGCGGGTTTCCGGTTGGCGCGGTGTGCGGTCACAAGGAATTCATGGCGGTGTTCGACCCCCGGCCGGGCAAGCCTGCGCTGCCGCATGGCGGCACGTTCTCCGCCAATCCGGTGACGATGCGCGCCGGTATCGCCGCGATGGAACTGCTGGACGAGGCGGCGTTCGCGCGGCTCGATGCGATGGGGGAGGCGGTCCGATCAGGGATCGACGCAGCGTTCCGCCGCCACAATGTTCCCGGCCGCACGGTCGGGCTCGGGTCGCTGCTGAAGATACATCTCGTCGATCGTCCGGTGCGCGACTATCGCTCGGCCTATCCGACCGAAGCGGAAGCCAGGCGTCAGGTGGTTTTCAATCAGGCGCTGCTCAATCGTGGCGTGCTGGCGGCGGGCAATGGATTGATGGCATTGTCGACCCCGATGACGGATGCCGATATTCATGCGATCATCGATGCCGTATCGGGCGCGATATCGGAAGTGTCGGCCTCGCTCTAGGTTCAAGAACAACAAGGCAAGCAAGAACAACAAGGCAAGCAAGAACAACAAGGCAAGAATGTCCGCCAAGATCGATCCCATCACACGGTCCGTCGTCCAGCATCGGCTCAGTTCGATCGTAAAAGAGATGGGCGAGGCCATGCTTCGCACCTCCTATTCGCAGATCCTCAATTCCAGCCGCGATTTTTCGTTAGGGATTTGCGATACGCAGGCCCGCCTGATCGCCCAGGCCGATCATCTGCCGGTGCATGTCGGCGCGTTGCCATGGGCGACGATCGCGGTGGAGGAGCGCTTCAAGGACGTCAAGCCGGGCGACGTCTTCCTGCTCAACGATCCCTATTATGGCGGCAGCCACCTGCCTGATCTCACCGTCTTCGTGCCGGTGTTCGACGGCGACAAGCGGTTGCTCTGGACCATCGTGCGCGCCCACCAAAGCGATATCGGCGGCGCCACGCATGGCGCCTACAATCCCGGGGCAACGGAAATCTGGCAGGAGGGCCTGCGCATTCCGCCGATCAGACTGTCCGAGGCGGGGCGGCCGCGCGAAGACCTGCTCGAGATGCTGGCGCTGAATGTGCGAAACCCGCGCGAGTTTCGCGGCGACCTTGCTGCGATGCTGGGCGCGGCGCATCTCGGCGAACGTCGCGTCGCAAAACTGTTCAGCGAATTCGGCGCGCCGGTCGTCGAAGCGGCGATCGAAGCGATCCTGGATGCAACTGAACAGCAGACCCGCGCCGTGGTCTCGACCTGGAAGGACGGCGTCTTCCGCGGCGAGGCGTTTCTCGACGATGACGGCCATGGCCGCACGGATATCAGGATCGCGGCCAAGGTTACCAAGAAGGGCAGCGATGTCGAGGTTGATCTGTCGGAGTCCGATCCGCAGTCGACCAGCTTTGTGAATTCCTCGCATGCCAACATGCAAGCCGCGGTCGCGATGGCCTTTGCCTATCTGATCGACGCTGACATCCCCAAGAACACCGGCGCGCTGCGCCCGTTAAAGGTGATCGCCAAGCAGGGGACGATCGTCTGGGCCGATCCGGGCCGGCCGGTGACGTTGTGCACCAGCCATCCCTCCAACGAGATCGTTGAAGCGATCGTGAAGGCCATGTCCGCCTCCTGTCCGCAGCGCGCGATGGCCGGATGGAGCCGCAGATTCCGGATCGCGATTCAGGGCGAGGATCCGCGCACCGGAAAGCAGTTCATCTGGCATTTGTTTCAGGCTCGACCGGGCGGCGGTGCTTCGTCCGGCGGCGATGGTTACTCGTCGATCGGCGAATGGCACAGCGTCGGTGGATTGAAGTTCGGAAGTATCGAGGTTGCCGAGGCGCGCTTTCCGTTGCACTTCCGCCAGCATGAATTCCGACCGGGCTCCGGCGGCGACGGCCAGTTCCGCGGCGGTCTCGGCGTTGCCCTCGATCTGGTGCTGGAAACCGAAAAGCCGTCGCGCGGCAACACCGCGGGCGATGGCGCACGCCATGGTCCCTGCGGCATGCTCGGCGGCGAGGACGGCGAACCGCATCATTATCGCCTGCTGTCCGAAGGCCGCGAGCCGCGCGTGTTGCGCACCAAGGAAGTCGGCATCGAACTCCATCCCGGCGATTGCCTCGAGATCCGCTCATCCGGCGGCGGTGGCTGGGGGCCACCGTCGAAGCGATCGGCGGAGGCGCGGCGGCGCGATGCCGAGCAGGGATTGACCAGTGTTTCCGCGGAGCGACGTGGCTGACGATGTACACAATCGGGGTTGACGTCGGCGGAACCTATACCGACCTGGTGGCCACGGATGCGTCCGGGCGCACGATATTCGCAAAATCACCATCCACGCCGGCCGACCAGTCGATCGGCGTCATGACCGGGCTGGAAGAACTGGCGCGGCGATTGAACACGACGCGTGCGGAGATGCTAGCCGCCACAGATCGGCTGGTGCACGGAACCACGGTTGCGACCAACGCGTTGCTGGAGCGCAAGGGCGCCAAGGTCGCGCTCTTGACCACCGAGGGCCATCGCGACGTCATCGAAATGCGCGAAGGCCTCAAGCCCGATCGCTACGATCTGCGCTCGCCGCCGCCGGAGCCCCTGGTGCCGCGCGAACTGCGTTTTGGCGTTCGCGAGCGGCTCAAGGCGAATGGCGAGGTCTTGATTGCACTGGACCAGCCCTCGCTTGATGAGGCCATCGCTGGCATCCGGAAATCCGGTGCAACTTCGGTCGCGATCTGCTTCCTGCATTCCTATCTCAACCCGGTCCATGAACTCGCCGTGGTCGAACGGCTCGCCAGGGAACTGCCTGACGTCAGCGTGTCGCGCTCCAGCGACGTGCTGCCGCAGATCAAGGAATATGAGCGCGTCTCGACCACGATCGTGAACGCCTATGTCGAACCGATCGTGCGGCGTTATCTCACCAATCTCGAACGGCGGCTGAAGGAGGCCGGCCTCAAGGGCAGCCTGTTCGTCATCCTGTCGCATGGCGGCATGGCGCCGGTCGAGGAAGCCTCACGCCTCGCCGCGGGCACGGTGCTGTCAGGGCCGGCGGGCGGGATGTCAGGCGGCCGACGCTGTGCTGAGCTGCTCGGCATTCCCGATCTGGTGCCGTTCGACATGGGCGGAACCAGCACGGACATCTCTCTCATTTCGGACGGGCAGGCCTCGCTCTCCGCTGATGGCCTGCTCGCGGGTCAGCGCATTGCGTTGCGCAGCCTCGACATTGCGAGCATTGCGGCTGGCGGGGGCTCGATCGCCAGCGTCGATGGCAGCCGCACGCTGCGGGTTGGTCCGGAAAGCGCCGGCTCGATTCCGGGCCCAGCCTGTTACGGCAATGGCGGGCAGGCGGCTGCTGTCACCGACGCCAATGTCGTGCTCGGCTATCTCGATGCGGCGGCTTTCATGGGCGGGCAGCGCCCACTCGACCGCGCGGCGTCGGAAGCGGCTGTCGATCGTGTCGCCGCAGCCATGGAGCTCTCGCGCGTCGAGGCCGCGGCCGGCATTTACCGCATGATCAATTTGAACATGGCCGACGGCATCCGGTTGATGACGTTGCGCCGCGGCGTCGATCCCAGGAAATTCGCGCTGCTGAGTTTCGGCGGCGCGGCGGGTCTGCACGCGGCCGAAGTCGCGCGCGAACTGGAGATCAAGCGCATCATCGTGCCGACGGTGGCCTCCGTGCTGTCGGCATGGGGAATGCTAACCAGCGATCTGCGCTATGAGATGAGCCGCACGCATTATGGCAAGGCAGCGCGCATTTCAGCCGGCGAAGTGCGTGAGCTGTTCGCCGAACTGGAACAATCGGCTACCGGTCGGCTGCGCTCATGGTTCAACGGTCTGCTGTCGATCGAACGCTCCGCTGAAATGCGTTACGGCGAGCAGATTTTCGAGATCGACGTATCGCTGGACGGTCTCGACTGGAATGCGCCCGATCTCGTCGACCGGATCGAGCAGCGCTTCCATCGCAAGCACGAGGAACTCTATACCTACGCATCGCCCGGCCAGGAGGTCGTGTTCGTCAATGCGCGGGTCGCGGCGGTCGGTGCGGTGGCGCCGAACGATCAGAACACGCGGCCGGCAGCATCCGCCAGCGCTTGCGTGCCACGCGGCAAGCGACAGGCGTTCTTTGGCGGCTGGCGCGAAGTGCCGGTCTACGCGCTCGATGCGCTGCAGCCCGGGCATTCGCTGACCGGCCCTGCCATCATTGAGGCGGAAACCACCACGGTGCTGGTCGATACCGGCGACCGTGTCAGCGTCAATGCGCTGGGGTGGCTCGATATTACGCTGCGCTGAACACAAAAATTGATTTCAACAGCGCCGGACTGGGCAGTATGGTCGCAAGCGCTGGGTTAGGCGTCACAAGCTTGAGTTAGCGTGAGGCCATGCTGATGAAAACAATAAAGGCAACTGGAACTATCCTGGCCCTGTTAGCCGCCGCGCTGTTTGCCGGCATGCCGATATCAGCGCGGCAAGCCCATGGCGGCGGCGTCACCGATACCGAAATCCGCATCGGCAACATCATGCCCTATAGCGGGCCGCTGGCTGCATTCGCGGCGATCGGCAGAGCCGAAGCCGCCTATTTCGACATGATCAACGACCGCGGCGGCATCAACGGCCGCAAGATCAAATTCATCTCCCGCGACGACAGTTCCAATCCAAGGATGGCGGCCGAGCACACAAGTCAATTGGTGGAGCAGGAGAACGTGCTGCTGATGTTCGGCTCGTTCGGGACGCCGAGCAATCTGGCGACGCGGACCTATCTCAACGAGAAGAAGGTGCCGCAACTCTTTGTCGCGTCCGGCGACGAGGAGTGGGCGCATCCCAAGCGATTTCCTTGGTCCATGGGCTGGCAGCCGACGTTTCGCGCCGAGGGACGGATCTACGCCAACTACATTCAGGCATCCTATCCGGATCGCAAGATCGCGGTGCTCTGGCAGAACGATCAGTTCGGACGCGATCTATTCAGGGGATTGCAGGAAGGGCTCGGCGTCACGGCCCGCATGATCGTGGCTGATATCGCCATCGAGGCCGATATGTCGATCGATGCCCAGGTCGACATTCTCAAGAATTCCGGGGCTGAGGTGCTCGTGCTCAATTGCGCGCCGCCAATCTCGGCGCGTGCCATCCGAAGAGCGGCCGAACTGGGTTGGTATCCGGTGGTGGTGCTGGTCAATGCGGCGGCTTCGATCGCGAATGCGCTGAGACCTGCCGGGCTTGCGAACGCCACGGGCGTGATCTCGACCTCGTTCCTCAAGGACGCAGGCGACACCACCTGGACGGAAGACCCTTCGATCAAGGCGTGGCTGTCATTCATGGACAAGTATTATCCCGACGGCGACAGGGAGGACAGTTACGCCATCTTCGGCTATGCCGCGGCCGAAACCCTGGTCCAGGTCTTGACCCAGTGCGGCGACGACCTGTCGCGCGAGAACATCATGCGGCAGGCCGCGTCGCTGAAGAATTATCAGAGCCCGATCATTCTGCCGGGCATTGCCATCAACACGGGACCTGCGGATTTTCACCCCATCAAGCAGATGCGGCTGGTGCAATTCGACGGCAGCGCCTGGCAGCCGATCGGCGACGTGATCGAGAGCGCGTTTGCGAGCAAGCCGGGCGATAATTGAACTTTCCCTCCGTCGTCCCGGCGAACGCCGGGACCCATACCGCGTGATCTCTCGATGAAGCGATATGGTCGATGCCTTCCGCAAAATGAAGGCCGGTGGTTATGGGTCCCGGCTCAAGGCCGGGACGACACAAGCTAAGGCTGCCGCTACCCATCCTACGCGGCGCCTACTTCTTCTGCCCGTAACTCAACAGCCCGCCCTTGCTCTTTGCCGGATGGGCGCGCAGGCCTTCCTCATTGGGTTCGGTGCCCCAGCC
Organism: Bradyrhizobium sp. AUGA SZCCT0169; assembly: GCF_018130085.1. Taxonomy (NCBI): domain Bacteria; kingdom Pseudomonadati; phylum Pseudomonadota; class Alphaproteobacteria; order Hyphomicrobiales; family Nitrobacteraceae; genus Bradyrhizobium; species Bradyrhizobium sp. AUGA SZCCT0169. Next base: position 21,491 of record NZ_JAFCMC010000027.1, read on the forward strand.
CGGCCGGTCCGAGATCACGAGGTGGCCGTCGACGATCTCGGGCAGATGGGTGAACAGTTCGTGGTCCCACGCCAGCCGGTCGATATCGGTTTCCATGATCCGCAAATTCGGCACCGCGGCGCAGAAGTGCGCGTTCATCATGGTGCAGAGATGGCCGTAGAAATTATGCGGGGCGACGTTGACCTCGAAATGCTCGGCGGCGGCCGCAATCTTCATCGATTGCCACACCCCGTTCCAGGGCGTGTCGATGATCGCGACATCCATGGCCTGTTCGTTGAAGTAGGGCAGGAATTCGCGGAGGCCCAGCAGCGTCTCGCAGGATGAGATAGGGTGCGGGCTCTGGCGGCGGATATAGCCCAGCGCCTGCGGATTGAAGGTGTCGATCTCGACCCAGAACATGTCCATATCCTTGATCGCGCGCAGGATCTTCAGATAGCCCTCGGTCTTGGCGTTGAAGTTGAGGTCGAGCAGCAGATCGACATCGGGCCCGGCGCCGTCCCTGATAGCTTCGAGGTGCATGCAGAGATTGCGGATCACCGTGCGATCGACGTTGATCCCCGGCTCAAATGGCGAACCGAAGCCAGGCCGCCAGCCCTGCGGCTTGCCGTCGGTGTAGACGAAGATGTTGGTCTTCATCGCGGTGAAGCGCTTTTCGCGGACTTCGCGGCCCATCGACTTGACGCCGTCGAGATCTGATATCGCCGGCTTGTACCAATCCGGATGATTGATGCGCCAGGTCGCGCAATGCGACCAGTAGACCCGGACGCGGTCGCGGATTTTTCCTCCCAGCAGCTCATAGCAGGGCACGCCGAGCGCCTTTGCCTTGACGTCGAGCAGCGCGTTCTCGATGGCGCCAAGCGCCAGCGCCACCACGCCGCCGGCGGCCGGCCGCGTTGCGGCAAACAGCTCTGCGTAAATCCGCTCATGCTGAAAGGCATCCTTGCCGACCACCCGCGCCGACAGCCGTTCGATTGCCGCCGTGACGCCGGGCGCGCCAAAACCCTCGTCGTACTCGCTCCAGCCGACGATGCCGTCTTCGGTCATGATCTTGACGAAGTGATAGTTACGCCAACCGGCGTCGCAGGAGAGCGTTTCAACGCTTCTGATCTTGGATGATTTAGTCATGATTTCCTGCCCGGCTGTTGTTTTCGTTGACCGATAACAACAACGGATTGGCAGGGGCGTCAATCGCGCGTAGCGCGATGCCCGTATGCGGCGGATGCGCTGCCTAAGCCTGCGGTGGAAACAGCGTCGGTTGGCGTCGCTCGAATACCTGACGCCCGTTCTTGAAGCCCATCAGCACATCGGGCAGTTCCGCGATCGCGTTCGGGCCGGTGTCGGTGTCGAGGATGACAAGATCGGCGGGATTGCCCGGCGCGATGCCGTAATCCCGCAGGTTCATCAGGCGCGCCGGCAAGTCCGTCACCAGATCGAGGCAGGCGTTGAATTCGCTGATCCCGGCGTGGGCGACATTGGCGTAGAAATTGGCCATCCGCAGTAGCGACGCATCGCCGAACGGCGTGAAGGGATTGAGCACGTTGTTGGTTGCGACCGAACACAGCACGCCGTTTTCCACCAGCCGATGCGCCGCGGTGAGGCCGCGTGGTGCATTGTGAGTGGCATCGCGCCCCATCAAATACAGATCGGTTGCCGGCAGCACCGTGACGGCGACACCGGCCTTTGCCAGCCGTTCGGTCGCGGCTTTCAGCCGATCCGGCGGCAGCGCCGAGAGCTTGGTCGCGTGGCCGATCGCTACGCGGCCGTGATAGTTGCGCCGCTCGGTTTGCCGGCAGACTTCCTCCAGATGCCACCAGGACGGATCGAGATCGAAGTCGAGATGCAGGTCGACATCGACGTCGAATTCCTGGGCGAGATCGAACAGTCTTTCGAGATGTGCGTTCGGGTCGGTGTCCATATAGGGACAGCCGCCGATCGCTTCGCCGCCGTCGCGCAGCGCCGCGACCAGGAGTTCATCTGCGCCGGGATCGTTGGTCAGGCCTTCTTGCGGGAACACGCAGATCGACAGATCGATCGCCCAGGCATAGTCGCGCTTCAGCGCCTTGATCGCCTCGAAACCGCGCAGCGCGATGCGCGGGTCGATCTCGACATGCGTACGCATCCGCGTGGTGCCGTGCACGATGGCGCGCTCGAGCACCCGCGCACCGCGGGCATAGACGTCCTCGACGGTGAAATCCCGTTTCATGGCGGCGACCGCAGCGATGGCCTCGCTGACCGTGGCATGGTCGTGCCCGCAGCGGCCGAGCAGGCAGGCCTTGTCGAGATGGATGTGGGTGTCGACAAAGCCGGCGAGGGCGAGCTTGCCGCCGACATCGATCTCGGGCGCGTTGCAGGCAAGCCGCGGCTCGATGGCGGCGATCCGCCCCTCGGATACGCCGATATCGACCGGGAGGGCCGAGGCCCGGGTCCGGGCGTTGCGGAAGATCAGGTCGAAGGCGGCGCGCGCGGTCATCAGGACTTTAGCTGTTTCTTGGCTGGTTCGAGGTGAGGGAGCCTAGCGGAAGAGAGGTTTAGAGGCAGCTCCAGATTGTGTGCAGTTTATAGGCCAAACTGTTCAAAATATGTGCATGCAATTCGGGGCCCCGATTGTAGTATTCCGGGGATCAGGAGCAGCCAGCCATGACCATTGCCGCCAAAGCCGAAAGCAAACCGATGTCGGACGCCGAGGTGGTCGAAGCCTATCTTACGGCCTCGATGATCCCGGATCCGGATGCGGCGGCGGCCTATATGAGGCCGGGCACCATCATCACCTTCACCGGCGGGCGCGAGTTCGATCATCCGCGCGGACCGACCGGCTTCAACGCAGGGCGCTATCGCTGGGTCAAGAAGAAGATGGATCGTTTTGATGTCTGTCCGGGGGCGGACGAGACCGTAGTCTACAGCATCGGCACGCTCTACGGCGAATGGATCGACGGCACTCCGTTCGAGGGCAACCGCTATGTCGATCGCTTTGTCGTGAGGGGCGGCCAGATCGTGAAGATGGACGTTTGGAACGATAGCGCCGAGAGAATTCTGGTGCAGCGGGGGATCGAGGCGTGAGGTCGTCATTGCGAAGAGCGAAGCGACGAAGCAATCCATCTATCCGTTAAGCCGCGCTATGGATTGCTTCGCTGCGCTCGCAATGACGGTCATAGACCGCGCTACCTAACCCTCACCACCTTCGGCATTTTCGCCACGCGGTCGCTCTCGCCCTCATCGGCATAGGGTGCCAGAATATCCAGCAAATCGCGGCCGCGTTGCGGGGCCGGCGCGACCAAAGCCCGGTTCGCCACGGAATCCAGATGGCTGTGCATCAGGTTCATCACCTTGGCCTCGTCGCCCTTGACCAAGGCTGCGATAATTCCGCGGTGCTCATTGATGGCGCATTCCGACGAATGCGGGCGGCTGTACAGGGATAGCGTCAGGCAGCAGCGATAGGCGACTTCGCTGACGTAACGCACCAGGATCGGGCTGTTCGTCATCTGCGCGAGCAGGATGTGGAATTCGGTCGCAAGCCGGATCGATACCGCGTCTGTGCCGTCTCGCGCGCCATCCTCGGCGTCGACATGCGCGTTCAACGTCGCGATCTGGGCTTTGGTCAGCTTGCCGGCGAGCTGACGCACCACGAGCCGTTCGAGCTCGATCCGGATATCAAAGGCGTCGCGGGCTTCCTGCCAGCTCGGCGTTGCCACGACCGCGATCCGGTTGCGGCGAAGTTCGACGAGGCCTTCCGCGGCGAGTTGTCCCAGCGCGTGGCGCGCAATGGTGCGGCTGACGCCGAAGCGCTCGCCCAAGGAATCCTCAGGCAGTTTCGCGCCGGGCTCCAGCGCCTGCTCGATGATGGCGCGGCGCAGCGCGCGGCAGATCACCCCGACCTTGTCGGATGATTCCGCATTCTTGCCGGCCGAACGAGGCGCCATGGACGAATCCTGAAGGAGTGCTTCGAATGCGCCCTCATATCACAAATGGACGACAATTGAGCGCCTGAATTGCATGCAGTTTGGCGGCCGGATTGCCTAAAAGGAATCCGCTGGTTTGGGCGGCCTTTGCGATGCCATTGATTTCAAACGCGAGTTCTGCTGGCATCCGGCTTGCATGCACTTGTAGCCATGATGCGCATGCAGCCACATTCCGAATTCTCCGGCGCGCCGGTTTCGGCCTCCGCCGCCCCCATCGCCATTGAGCTCTCTGACGCCTCCGTCACCTTCGGCCGCGGCGAGAGGGCGGTGCCGGCGCTGTCGAAAACCACGCTTCGGATTGCCGACGGCGAGTTCGTCGCGCTGGTCGGCCCGTCCGGCTGCGGCAAGTCCACTATCCTGCGCCTGGCCAGCGGGCTCGTCCAGCCGACCACCGGCGTCGTGATCGTCGGCGGCCGGGAAGTCGCGGCGCGGGCGCTGCGCGTCGGCATGGCGTTCCAGAATCCGACCATGCTGCCCTGGATGACGATCGAGCGGAACATCATGCTGCCGCTCAAGATCGTCGAGCCGTTTCGCTCGCAATTCCGCAAGCTTCGCAAGACCGAATTCCGCGACAAGGCCAACGCGCTGCTGGAGCAGGTCGGCCTCAAGGGATTCGGCAGCCGTTATCCCTGGCAGCTCTCCGGCGGCATGCTTCAGCGCGCCAATCTGTGCCGCGCGCTGATCCACGAGCCGCGCATGCTGCTGCTCGACGAGCCCTTCGGCGCGCTGGACCAGTTCACCCGCGAGGAACTTTGGTCGATCCTGCAGGACCTCTGGATGACCCACAAGGCGACCGTGCTGCTGGTGACGCATGATCTGCGTGAAGCCGCTTTTCTCGCCAGCCGCATCTGCGTGATGAGCGCGCGCCCCGGCCGCATCGTCGACGACAGCCCGGTCACCTTCAGCCGCCCGCGCACGGTGGCGATGACGTTCGAGTCCGATTTCGTAGCCCTGAACCAGAAGCTGCGCACCTTCATCGTCGATGCGCGCAGCGCGCCAGCCGAGGGAGCGGCATCATGACCGCAAGGGATATCAGACAAAAGGCCTGGTCGGCGGCACTGATCGTGCTGTTCTTTGTCGCCTGGGAACTGTTTTGCGTGATGACCGGGATGTCCGACCTGGTGCTGCCGCGGCCGTCGGAAGTCTTCGTGACGCTGTACCAGAAATTCCCGCTGCTGTGGCCGCATATCCTGCAGACGCTGGCGACGACGATGATCGGCTTCGTTCTCGGTGTCGGTCTTGGCGTCGTGCTCGGCGCGGTCATCGGCGTTTCCAAGACGGCTTACGACACGGCGTATCCGCTGCTGGTCGGATTCTCCTCGATCCCGAAAGTCGCTGTCGTTCCGATCTTCGTGCTGTGGTTTGGCTCCGGCTCGGTGCCGGCGGTGCTGACCGCGCTGTCGATCTGCTTCTTTCCGATCGTCGTCAACATCGCGACGGGGCTTGCGACCACCGAACCCGAACTCGAAGACGTGTTGAAAGCGCTCGGGGCCAGCAAGCTCGACATCCTCTGGAATGTCGGCCTGCCCCGCACCATGCCGTTCTTCTTCGCGTCATTGAAGGTTGCGATCAGCTACGCCTTTGTCGGCGCCGTTCTCTCCGAAACCGTGGCGTCGAACCGCGGCATCGGCAACGTGATGATGACCGCGTCCTCGAATTTCAACGTGCCGCTGGTGTTCGCCGGCCTGTTCGTGCTCGCCGGTCTCGGCGTCGCGCTCTACGTGATCTTCTCGCTGATCGAGGGCCGCGTCACCGGCTGGGCCACCCGAAAGAACGACATGATCGCGACATGACGATTTCACCAAACGCCATCCAACCCAGTCGAGGAGGTTCATGATGTTAACGAGAATAAGCGCCGCGCTGTTGGGACTATCTTTGTTCGCGGGTGCCGCGAACGCCCAGGAAACCACCATCAAGCTGACGCTGGGCTGGAAAACCCAGGGCAGCGACGCCGCGTTCTTCTATGCCAAGGACAATGGCTACTTCAAGGAAGAGGGTCTCAACGTCGTGATCGACCAGGGCGAGGGCTCCGGCGCGACGGTGACGCGGATCATGTCGGGCGCCTATGACGCCGGTTTCGGCGACGTCAACGCCATCATCCAGAACGCCTCGACCAAGCCGCAGGACGCGCCGGTGATGGTCTACCAGATCTGGAACCAGCCGCCGTTTGCAATCGTTACGAAGAAGACCAGCGGCATCAACACCATCAAGGATTTCGAAGGCCGCACGCTCGGCGGCGCGCAGGGCACGCCGACCACGCGACTGCTGCCGGTGTTCGCGCAGAAGAACAAGCTCGAGGGCGAGAAGATCAAGATCTCCAACATGGCGCCGAACCTGCAGGAGCCGATGCTGATCAAGGGCGACATCGATGCCGCGCTGGTGTTCAACATCACCAGCTATTTCAACCTGGTGCTGAACCGCCAGGATCCCGACAAGGACTATAAGTGGTTCTCGTTCGGTGATTACGGCCTCGATCTCTATTCCAACGGCCTGATGGTCTCCCGGAAGCTGATCGCGTCCAATCCAAAGGCGGTCGCCGGGCTCGTTCGCGCCGTCAACAAGGGCATGATCGCGGTCGCAAAGGACCAGAACGCCGGCATGAAGGCGGCGCTGAATTACGACAATCTGATCAATGTCGACGTCGAAAAGCGTCGGCTGCAATATTCCTTCGACAAGCTGATCGTCTCGGCCGAGATGAAGGAAATCGGCGTCGGCGACGTCAAGGACGACCGCATGACCCGCGCGATCGGCATCATCGTCGAAGGCTATCAGCTTGCCCGGGCGCCGGCGGCATCGGAAATATTCTCGCGCGAATTCCTGCCGCCACGCGCGGAGCGTGAATTGAAGTATACCGCGAACTAACCGCGTCATTGCGAGCGCAGCGAAGCAATCCATGCTATCACGCGGAGAAAGATGGATTGCTTCGTCGCTTCGCTCCTTTGCACAAACGCCTTGCGTTTGTTGCAGGCAATGACGGAGTGCTATAATGCCAATAGCCGTTGCCGCACACAGCCTATTCTCTGGCCCTGACGCCGGTCTAATCGAAAACGCCGTGCTGCGGCACGATGATGGCCTGATCACTTCCATCACCGAGGGCGCGCCGCCCGCCGCCGGCCCGCGCTCCCTCATCCTTCCCGCCTTCGTCAACGCCCACGACCATGCGCGGCCGACGGCGTCTTCGTTCGGCGCGATCGGGATGCCGCTGGAAAGCTGGATCCTGCGATCCGCGCTCGGTACGCCGGTCGATCCCTATCTCACCGCGGCCTCCGCGCTGGCGCGTTCGGCGCGGGCGGGGTGCGCCTCGATGATGGTGCATTACACGCGGCCGAGCGGGACCATGCCGCTGGTCGACGAAGCCAAGGCGATCGCGCGAGCGGCCTCCGATGTCGGCATCCGCATCGCGTTCGCCCTTGCGGTGCGCGACCAGAATCCAATCGTCTATGGCGATAGTGAATCGGTGCTGTCAGAGTTACCCGGTGATGACCGGAAGACGATCGAGGAACTGTTCGTTCGTGCGCCGATGTCGCCCAAAGCCTTTATCGAATTGACCGACGCGATTGCGGCAGCAATTGCGAGTCCCAAGGTCGATGTGCAGCTGGGTCCCGCAGGCGTGCAGTGGTGTTCGAAGCCGCTGCTTGAGGCGGTGGCGGAGAATTCCGCGCTGACCGGCCGCCGGATCCACATGCACCTGCTGGAAACGGTCTATCAACGCGCCTGGGCGGATGAGCATTTCCCTGATGGTATCGTTCGCTACCTCCGCGACATCGGCTTCCTGTCGGAGCGGCTGACACTGGCGCACTGCATTCATGCGCGGCCGAATGAAATCGAGATGATCGCCGCGTCAGGAACACGCATCGTGACCAATTTCAGTTCCAACATGCATTTGCGCTCGGGCCTAGCGCCGATCGCGGCCGCGCATCAATGCGGCTGCGCCATCGCCGTCGGCGTCGACGGTCTGGCGCTGGACGAGGATGACGATGTGCTGCGCGAGATGCGGCTGGTGCAGATGTTCCACGGCGGTCTCGGCTTCAAGCGAACCTGGACGCCCGCGGAGTTTTTCGGTCTTGCCGTCGCCAATGGCCGCAAGGCGACCGGCGCGCCGGGTACGGGCGCGTTGACGCCCGGCGCGCCGGCAGACTTTGTGACGATCGATCTCGATCGCCTCGATCGCGACGAGATCATGCCGGTCGATCCGATTGAACTGCTGTTCGCGAGAGGCAACGCGTCGCTGTTGCGCGAGGTGGTTGTCGACGGACGCGCGATCGTCAGCGAAGGCCGTTGCACCGGCGTCGATCTTCCCGCGATCGAGAAGGAGTTGCGCGGCATCTACCGGGTCAATGCCGGCAAACTCGGAAATTTCCGGCGCGCGTGGCCGCTGCTTTCGACTTCGCTTCAAAACTGGTTCGAAGCGCAACTGGATTGCAGTTAAGCGCATCGCATCGTTCGCCAATTCCGTATCACGGAAGAAAATTCCGCTTGCATCGACAGGCGGGCAAGGTTTCATGGTCAGCAACAAGAAACTGAACCGGCGCGCGCACGACGTCGGTCGTTTGGCCATGAGGAAGCGTGATGGGCGCGTTGGCGCATCTGCGGATTGTCGAGATCGGAAGCGCTGCGGCGACGAGCTATTGCGCGCGGCTGTTCGCCGATTTCGGTGCGACGGTGCAGAAGATCGAACCGCCCACGGGTGATCCGCTTCGCCGCGCCGCGCCGTTGACGCCAAAAGGTCACAGTGCCTGGTTTGCGTTTCTTAATTTCAACAAGTCGAGCGTGGCGCTCGATTCCAGCAACGTCGACGCTTCATCGCGCCTGACCGAACTGATCGCGGCGTGCGACATTTTGCTCGATGGCCGCGACATCAATGTGGCGGATTGTCCGGCCTTCGATCTTGCGGCGATCAAGCAGCGCAACCCCGGCTTCATTCATCTCGACGTGAGCTGGTTCGGCCGTGAGGGGCCGTATGCAGAATTCGATGCGACGGACTCGACGATACGTGCACTGACCGGACTGGTAAAATTGGTCGGGCCGGTTGAGGGACCGCCGATGCATGCGCCGGACTTCCAGACGGGCATCTTCGCCGGCCTCTGGGGGTTCATCGCGGCGGCTTCCTCGGTGCTGGGCCGGATGCAGGACGGGCGGGGACGGTCGAACTCCCTGAGCATTTTCGAATCCAGTATCGCGGTGACCGAATACATCATGTTCGAATCGTTCGTGCGCGGCGACATCATGCGGCGCATCGGCGTCAACCGTTTCTGGCCGACGTTCCCGGTCGGCATCTACGACACGAAGCAAGGCTGGCTCGGCGTTACCACGGTGACACCGGCGCAATGGCGCGCCTTCTGCGACATGCTGGGGCTGCCGGAATTGCGCGACGACCCGGCGCTGTTCATGGGCGTCGATCGCCTGCAGCATATCGACTTGATCGAGGGCAAGATCATTCCGAGACTGAAACAGCGCACCGCGCAGGAGTGGTTTGCCGAGGGCATGCAGCGCAAGATTCCGATCGTGCCGGTGCCCGACATCAGCGACCTCATCGCCGACGAGGAGAAGAAGGCGCGTGGCGCGATCGTGCCGGTTATGATCGGCAACGAAACCGGCTTTACGGCAGGCTCGATGCATCGCTTGACCGGAACACCGCCACGCCGCGGCGGCGCGGTTCCCGATATCGGCGAGCAAATGCTCGGCTGCGCGCATGTCAGCGAGGCCGCGAAACGGGTGCCGGTGCCTGCAGAGCAGGGATCAGGCCGTCTGCCGCTGGAAGGCATTGATCTCGGCGCCGACGTCATCAAGATCGAGGCCACGCAATATCCGGATTGGTGGCGCGGGGTGGACCGGCGGCCGGCCTATGTTCTCGAACAGATGTACGAGAAATCGGTGCGCTATTGCATCATGAACCGCAACAAGCGCGGCATCACGCTCGACCTGACTCGCCAGCAGGGCCTCAATCTCGCAAAACGACTGTTGGCGGATGCCGACGTCGTCGTCGACAATTACTCCGTCGAGGTATTGCCGAAGCTCGGGCTCGGCTATGAGGTGCTGAGCAAGCTCAATCCAAAGCTGGTCATGATGTCGATGTCGGCGTTCGGTGCGGGCAGTGTGAACCGCGACTGCCGCGCCTATGGCTCGACGCTCGAACAAGGCTCGGGCCTGCCTAGCGTGGTCGGCGATCCCAGCGGTCCGCCTGTGATGAGCCACACCGCGTTCGGCGATGCGGTCGGCGGCTTGAACGGCTGCGCGGCGGTGCTCACCGCGCTGATCCATGCCAAACTCACCGGCAAGGGCCAGTTCATCGATCTGGCGCAGATCGAATGCATGATGCCGTTTGCGGCGCCCTGGATCGTGGCGCATTCGATCGACGGCAAAGAACCGGTCAGATACGGCAACCGCCATCCGGACTTCGTGCCGCATGGCTGCTTTCCCTGCGCCGGCGCCGACAGCTGGATCGTGATCGCGGTTTCCAGTGATGCAATGTGGCCAGGGCTTGCGAAGCTGCTCGGCCGGGCCGATTGGGCCACTGACGCCTGGCTGAAGAGGGCGGCGGGACGGCGCGCCATCGAGCGTGAGATCGAGGCCGCTATCACCGCATGGACGTCAACGCGCGACCCCGAAGCGGCGATGAACGCATTGCAAGCCGCGGGCATCGCATCAGGCGTGGCGCGATTGCCGATCGAACTGTTGCAGGATCCGCAACTGCATGCGCGCGGCTTCATTCAGGAGGTCGACCGCGCCTTTATCGGAAAACATCCGCAACCCTCGATGCCGTTCCGTGAGGGCGCAAAGCCGTTTCCGATCCGAACGGCGCCGCCGACGCTCGGCGAACACAATCAGGAAATTCTCGGCGCGCTGCTCGGGCTTTCCGATGCCGAGATCGATCAGCTGGTCCGCGATGGCATCATCGGAACCGAGATGCTGATGGAGGAACAGCTTGTGAAGAAGCGGGCGGCGGGTTGATGGCAGCGGCTCAGCCGGCACAGCGCGGATCGGAAGCGGTTGCGGGCGGCCCGCAGGCGCTGATGTCGGTGCGCGGCCTCGGCATCCGCTTCAAGACCTCGCTCGGTGTCTGGCAGGCGACCCGCAAGATCGATTTCGACATCGCCCCTGGCGAGCGCGTCGGCATTGTCGGCGAAAGCGGCTGCGGCAAGACCATCACCGGGCTGTCGATCCTGCGGTTGTTGCCGAACAATCTGGCCGGGCTCGACGGATCGATCCATTTCGATGGCACCGATCTGGCGTCCTGCAGCACGCGGGAGATGCGTGCGATCCGCGGTCGGCGCATCGCGATGATCTTTCAGGAGCCGACGAGCGCGCTCGATCCGGTATTCACGGTCGGCCATCAGATCGCCGAGACGCTGCGCGTTCATACCGGCGTCACCAGGGAAGAGGCGAGGGAGCGCACGCTCGAGATGCTGCGCCGGGTCGGCATCGCCTCGCCGGAGCGCCGCATCGACGATTATCCACACCAGCTTTCCGGTGGCATGCGCCAGCGCGTGATGATCGCAGCAAGCCTGATCTGCGGACCGCAGCTGTTGATCGCGGACGAGCCGACCACGGCGCTCGACGTCACGGTGCAGGCCCAGATCCTGGAATTGCTGCGCGACCTCAGCGAGACGTCGAATACCGCGCTGATGCTGATCACGCATGATCTCGGCGTCGTCGCCGAGACCTGCACGCGCATGATCACGATGTATGCGGGCGAGGTGATCGAGGACGCCGCGGTCGATGACGCGCTGGTGCGGCCGCTGCATCCCTACACGTCCGGCCTGCTGCGCTCGTTGCCGCATCTCAGTCCGCGGCACGGCAAGCTGCCGTCGATCCCGGGCCGCGTGCCATCGATCATGGACATGCCCAATGGCTGCCGTTTCAAGGCGCGGTGCTCGCATGCGGTCGCCGGCTGCGAGAAGGAACAGGCGCTGCTCGATGCCGGCCATGGCCGCAAGGTCCGTTGCTGGCGTTTTCGCGAACTCGAGCTGCCCGGCGCCTTGCAGCACGCAGCGACGTCGCCAATCGCGGCGATGGTGGCCAGCCCATGACGACGCCGCACGCCGCCGATAATGCCATCGTCTCGGTCCGCGATCTCCAGGTCGGCTTTCAAACCACTGATCGCCGCGCCGTTGTGAAGGCCGTCGACGGTGTCAGCTTCGACGTTCGCCGCGGCGAGACCTTTGGCATCATCGGTGAATCTGGATCGGGCAAGACCACGATCGGCCGCGCGCTGGTGTTCCTGCTCAAACCCAGTGGCGGCGCGATCCTGCACAATGGCGTCGATCCGCTGGCGATGCCGCGGCAGCAGTTCCAGAACCATCGCCGCGACTATCAGATCATCTTCCAGGACCCGAATGCGGCATTGAATCCGCGCATGACGATCCTTTCATCGGTGCTGGAGCCGCTCGAACTGGCGCGGGCGGGATCGAGGGCCGAGCGGCTGCAGCGGGCGCATGAGGCGATGGATCGGGTAGGGTTGCCGCTGGACCTTGGCGAGCGCTATCCGCACCAGCTGTCCGGCGGCCAGAAGCAGCGCGTGGTGATCGCCCGCGCGCTCACGCTGCGTCCAAAGCTGATCGTCTGCGACGAGGTGGTGGCGGCGCTCGACATGTCGATCCGCGGCGACGTGCTCAATCTGTTCGCCGAGCTGCAGCGCGACCTCGGGCTTACCTACGTTTTCATCACCCATGATCTCGCCGTGGTGTCCCACATCAGCGAGCGGATCGCGGTGATGTATCTCGGCCGCTTTGTCGAATTGGGGCCGACGGAAAAAGTCTCGGAACGGCCGCTGCATCCCTATACCCAGGCGCTGCTGTCCGCGGAGCCGCGACCGCTGCCATCGACCATGCGCGGCAACAATCGCATCGTCCTGCAGGGCGAAATCCCGAGCCCGATCGATCCGCCGTCCGGATGCCGCTTCCGGACCCGCTGCCAATATGCGCAAGCCGTCTGCGCCGAAAAGACGCCGGACTGGCGCGAGCTGATGCCCGATCACTGGGTCGCCTGCCATTTCGCCGACCGCACGAATTTTTCACCGAACTAACAAGAACCGCCGGAGGAATTGCCATGACACAGACGACGCGACGCGAGGTAATGGCGCTGATATCGGGCGCGCTGGCTGGTGCAACCCTCGGCGGCCACGCATTTGCACAAGGCACGCCGAAGCGCGGCGGCATCCTGCGCATCTCGGCGCCCGCCAATCCGTCGAGCCTTGATCCCGCAACCGGCGGCGCCGGTTCGGACCATGCCTTCCTGTTCACGATGTACGACACGCTGACCGAATGGGATTTCGAGACGCTAAAGCCCAAGCCCGGCCTGGCCGAAAGCTGGAGCTTTACCGACCCGACCACGCTGGTGCTCAACATCCGCTCCGGTGTGACGTTCCACGATGGCACGCCGCTCGATGCGGAGGCGATCAAGTTCAACCTGGAGCGCAACAAGAGCGATCCGAAATCCAACATCAAGGCCGATCTCGCCGCGATGGAATCGGCTGCGGTGACCGGTCCGTTGCAGGTCACGTTGAAGTTGAGCACACCCGACGCAGCATTGCCCGGCATTCTCTCCGACCGCGCCGGCATGATGGTGTCGCCGGCCGCGGTCAAGGCCAGCTCAGCCGGCAACATCGCACGTACGCCGGTTGGCGCCGGCGCCTATGCCTTCGTCAGCTGGGCGGACGGCGAGAAGATCGTCATCAAGCGCAACGAGAAATACTGGAAGCCGAACCGTCCTTACCCTGATGGAATCGAGTTCTCGATCATTCCGGAACTGACGACCGGCTCACGTTCGGTCACCGCCGGCCAGAACGATCTGATGTACCAGCTGCCGCCGCGGCAGAAGGCGATCGTGGAGCGCGCCAGCAGCATCAAGATATTCAACGGCCCGACGCTGTACGTGTTTCAGATCTTCCTGAACTGGGCGAAACCGCCGTTCGACAATATCAAGGTGCGTCAGGCCTTCAATTTCGCGATCGATCGCGAAACCTTCGTCAAGGCGGCGCTCGCGGGCCTTGCCGAGCCCGCTTACATGAACCTGCCGAAAGCGCATTGGGCCTACGACAAGTCGGTCGCCGGGCTTTATCCCTACGATCCCGACAAGGCGAAGAAGCTGCTCGCCGAGGCCGGATTCAAGGATGGCTTGCCGATCGAACTGGTCGGCTATCCCGATCAGGATTCGGTGCAGCGCCAGGAAATCCTGATCGAACAGTTCCGCAAAGCCGGCATGAATGTGCGGTTCCTGAATGCGCCGATCGCGGAAGCCTCTGCTGCGTTCTTCGGCGCCGAGAAGCGTGGCTCCGGCATTCTTGCGGCCTGGACCGGGCGGCCCGATCCCAGCCTGACCTATTCGCTGATGTTCACCAAGGACGCCTATTACAATGGCGGCCGGGGCGCGGTGCCGCCGGAGCTCGAAGCCGCGATCAAGGAATCGCGGGCGTCGGAAGATATCGAGCTGCGCCGCAAGGCGTTCGCGACCGTGCAGCGGCTGGTGATGGAAAACGCTTTCGTGGCGCCGCTCGCGTTCCAGTTCGAACTGGTCGCCATGAACAAGAAAGTGCAGGGCTACAGGCCGAACCTGCTGGGCAAGCCGAAATACGACGACGTCTGGCTGGAGAGCTGACCGAATGGCGCGACGAAGTCCGACAAGGGTCATCGGCGGCCGCCTGCTGCAGGCGCTGCCCGTGATCCTGCTCGCGACCTTCATGGTGTTCGCGCTGCTCAAACTGGTGCCCGGCGACATCGCGGTGACGCTGGCCGGCGACAACGCCACCGACGCGCGCATTACCGAAATCCGGAAGATCTACGGCCTCGATCGGCCGTTCCTGGTGCAGTACGGCGCGTGGCTGGCGAATGTTGTGCAAGGCGATCTGTCGCAATCGCTGCTGACGGGCGAGAAGGTCGCGACCTCGATCTCGCGGGCCTTTCCCAATACGCTCTTGATCGTGGCGATCGCGCTGGTGCTGGCGCTGGTCACGGGAATTCCAATGGGGGTGATCGCCGCGATCAAGCCCGATGGCTGGGTCGACAAGATGGTGAGCATGATCGCCTCGCTCGGTGTCGCTATACCCGGCTTTTGGCTGGCGATGATTCTGGTCGCCGAAATTTCCCTCAAGCTGAACTGGCTGCCGGCGACCGGTGCGAAATCCTTCAGCGTTTCGCCCATCGAGGCGATCCGGCATGCGCTGCTGCCGGGCATTGCGATTGCCGCCTACGGCATGGCCGAGGTGGCGCGGCAGTTGCGGGGATCGCTGCTGGAAGTGCTGTCGTCGCAATATGTGCGCACCCTGCACGCCAAGGGCCTCTCGATGACGCGCATCCTGTGGCAGCACGGGCTGAAGAATGTCAGCGTCAATCTGTTCACGATCATCAGCATCCTGGTCAACCGCATGCTGGCGGCGACCGTCGTGATCGAAGCCGTATTTGCGATTCCCGGCCTCGGTAGCCTGATCGTGCGCGGCGCCATCCAGCGTGATTTTCCGATCGTGCAGGGCGTGGTCTTTACGATGGTGATCGTAGTCATTCTGGTGAACCTGATCGCGGACTTGCTGTGCGCGGCCGTTGATCCCCGGATCGAACAATGACGGACATGGCGCTCGAAACCCCCAAGCGACTGGTCCAGCCGAGCCGGCTGCGGCGGTTTTTCCGCTGGCTGGCGGGCGATCTGCGCGCCGCGCTGGCGATCCTGGTGCTGCTGGTGCTGGTGATTGTCGCGATCGGCGCGCCCTGGATCGCGCCCTATCTGCCGACCGCGCAGGACGCCAACAACATGCTGGCGGCGCCGGGCCCCGGGCATCTGCTCGGCACCGACGATCTCGGCCGCGACATCTTCAGCCGGCTGATCTATGGCGCGCCGGCAACTGTCTATGCCAGCCTGCTCGCGGTCAGCGTCGCGGTTGCGATCGGCCTGCCGGTCGGCCTGGCCGCCGGGTTCTTCGGCGGCTGGACCGACGACATCATCAGCCGTGTCATCGACACGTTCCTGTCGTTCCCGGCGATCGTGCTGGCGATCGCGGTCACCGGCGCGCTCGGCATCGGCCTCACCAACGGCATGATCGCGGTCGGGATCGTGATGTTTCCGGCGCTGGCGCGAATCGTCCGAGCGCGGACGCTGATCGTGCGGCAGGAGCTCTACGTCGACGCCTCCAGGTGCTTTGGGGCGCCGGCCTGGCATATCCTGTGGAAACACGTGCTGCCGAACGCCCTGCAGCCGGTGATCGTGCAGGTCACGCTCTTGCTGGCGGCAGCCCTGCTGGCGGAGGCCAGCCTCAGCTTCCTCGGGCTCGGCATCCAGCCGCCAAACCCGAGCTGGGGGGCGATGCTGGCCCGTGCCTACCAGTATATGGAGATCGCGCCGGAGCAGATGTATGCCCCAGGGCTTGCCATTCTGGTGGTCTCGTTGGCATTCAATGCGCTGGGAGAGTCCTTGCGTATCGTGCTCGATCCGACCATGAAGGATCGATAGGGCATGACCCGGAAAAGTGGGCACCGGTTTTCCGATAAGGTCATGCTCAAATGAAAAGTCTTTTGCGGAAGTTCTTATGCCTTTCAATAGACTCCTGATCGCCAACCGCGGCGAGATTGCCATTCGAATCGCGCGGGCTGCGGGCGAGACCGGCCTTGCCACCGTTGCGATCTATCCCGCCGATGACGCCCTGTCGCTGCACGTTCGCTCCGCCGACGCGGCGCATGAAATCCCGGGGCGGGGCGCACGCGCCTATCTCGACATCGAAGCCGTCGTCGCCGCCGCCAAGGCCACCGGCTGCGATGCACTGCATCCCGGTTACGGTTTTCTCAGCGAAAACACCCTGCTCGCCCGGCGTTGCGCGGAAGAGGGCATCACCTTCGTCGGCCCGTCGTCGGAGGCGCTGGATCTGTTCGGCGACAAGGCCAAGGCCAAGGCGCTGGCAAAAGAGACTGGCGTGCCCATCATCGAGGGCACCAGCGGCCCGACCTCGCTCGACCAGGCCAGGGATTTCTTCGCGTCGCTCGGCGCCGGCGCCGCCGTCATGATCAAGGCCATCGCCGGCGGCGGCGGCCGCGGCATGCGGATCGTGGACGATGCGGCAAAGCTGGAAGAGGCCTATGCGCGCTGCCAGTCCGAGGCCAAGGCGGCCTTCGGCAGCGACGGCGTCTATGTCGAGCGCCTGATCCGAAACGCCCGCCACATCGAAGTGCAGATCATCGGCGACCACCATGGCGCGATCAGCCATTTGTGGGAACGCGAATGCACGATCCAGCGCCGGAACCAGAAGCTGATCGAGGTGGCGCCAAGCCCGTCGCTGAGCAACAGTCTGCGCACGCGGATCATTGACGCCGCCCGGGAACTCGCGGGCGCCGCAAACTACGACAATCTCGGCACCTTCGAATTCCTTGTCGATGGCGATGCCAAAGGCGATGCGCAGGCCTTCGCCTTCATCGAGGCCAATCCGCGGCTGCAGGTCGAGCACACCGTGACCGAGGAGGTGCTCGGCGTCGATCTGGTGCAGGCGCAGCTCGCCGTCGCCGGCGGCGCCACGCTGGGCTCGCTCGGCCTCGCACAGGCCTACATCCCAAGACCGCGCGGCTACGCGATGCAGCTCCGCGTCAACATGGAGGTGATGGACGAGCACGGCGTCACCAAGCCGACCGGCGGCACGCTCTCCATGTTCGATCTGCCGGCCGGCCCCGGTGTCCGCGTCGATACGTTCGGCTATTCCGGCTACAGGACCAGCGCCGCCTTTGACTCGCTGCTCGCCAAGGTCATCGTGCACGCGACCGGCCCGAACTGGGCCGACGTGGTGCAGAAGGCCACGCGCACGCTGCGCGAATTCCGCATCGGCGGCGTCGCGACCAATATCCCGTTCCTCGGGGCGGTGCTGGCGCATCCGGATTTCGTCGCCAACCGCATCAATACCGGCTTCATCGACGCCCATGTGGCCGCGCTGGTCCACGCGGCGAACGACCTTTCAGCGCCTGAGCTGCTGGAAGCGGGCGCTGCCGTGACCATTCCCGAGGTCCGCGAAACCTCGGCCGGGTCAGCCGGTCCGGCCGGCTCCGTCCCGGTGCCGGCGCCGCTGCAGGGTACGATCGTTGCGATCGACGTTCGCGAAGGCGACCTCGTCCGGCCCGGCCAGCAAATCGCGGTGCTCGAATCCATGAAGATGGAGCATCTGGTGACCGCGCCGCATGGCGGCAAGGTGACGAAGATTGCTGCCGACGCCGGCGTCACGCTGATGCAGGACGAAGCCATCCTGTTTCTCGAACCGGCCGAGATCGATGCCCACGATGTGGCGGAGGAAGAGGATGTCGATCTCGACCACATCCGCCCTGACCTCGCCGAACTGATCGCGCGTCACGCCATCACGCTGGACGAGAACCGGCCGGCCTCGGTCGAGCGCCGTCGCAAGACCAACCAGCGCACGGCGCGCGAAAACCTCGCGCAGCTCGTCGATGAAGGATCGTTCGTCGAATATGGCTCGCTGGCGATCGCGGCGCAGCGGCGGCGGCGCAAGGTCGACGACCTCATTCAGAACACGCCGGCTGACGGCCTGATCTCCGGCGTCGCCACCGTGAATGCGGAAAAATTCGGCGCGGAAGGCGCGCGCTGCATGGTGATCTCCTATGACTACACCGTGCTGGCGGGCACCCAGGGTCATATGAACCACAAGAAGATCGACCGCATGCTGGGGCTCGCCGAACAATGGCGGATGCCGCTGGTGTTTTATGCCGAGGGCGGCGGCGGCCGTCCCGGCGATACCGACCGGCTCGGCATGACCGGCCTCGACGGGCCGTCCTTTGTGCAATTTGCAAAACTGTCGGGGTTGGTGCCTGTCATCGGCGTCGTCTCCGGCTATTGCTTCGCCGGCAATGCCGCGATGCTCGGCTGCTGCGACGTGATCATTGCCACCAAAAATGCGTCGATCGGCATGGGCGGGCCGGCCATGATCGAGGGTGGCGGCCTTGGCGTCTATCACCCGGCCGAAGTCGGCCCGGTGTCGTTCCAGTCGCCGAACGGCGTCGTCGATATCCTCGTCGAGGACGAAACGGAGGCAACAACCGCCGCGCAAAAATATCTGTCCTATTTCCAGGGCGCCGTCGCCGACTGGAAGGCGCCGGACCAACGCTTGCTGCGGCGGGCGATCCCGGAAAATCGCCTGCGGGTCTATGACATCAGGACCGTCGTCGACCTTCTCGCCGACGAGGGATCGGTGCTGGAAATCCGCCGCGATTTTGGCGTAGGCATGATCACGGCGTTCATCCGCATCGAGGGAAAACCGTTTGGCTTGATCGCCAACAATCCAAAACACCTCGGCGGTGCGATCGATGCCGCGGCCGGCGACAAGGCCGCGCGTTTCCTGCAGCTCTGCGATGCCTTCGACATTCCGATTGTTTCGCTGTGCGATACGCCGGGCTTCATGGTCGGGCCCGAAGCCGAAAAGACCGCGATCGTGCGCCACGTGGCGCGGATGTTCGTGACCGGCGCCAGCCTCACGGTGCCGCTGTTCGGTGTCGTGCTGCGCAAGGGTTATGGCCTTGGCGCGCAAGCCATGATCGGCGGCGGCTTTCATGCCTCGTTCTTCACGGTGGCGTGGCCGACTGGCGAATTCGGCGGCATGGGCCTGGAAGGCTATGTCCGGCTCGGCTTCCGCAAGGAAATGGAAGCGATTGCCGACCCCGAGGAGCGCGAGAAATACTACAAGGCCAAGGTCGCCGAACTCTATGCCAACGGCAAGGCGGTCTCGATCGCGTCCGTGCTGGAGATCGACGAGGTCATCGATCCCGCTGATACCAGACATTGGATCATGTCGGGGCTGCGCTCGGTGCCGAAGCCGGAGCCGCGGAATGGACGGAAGCGGCCGTGTATTGATGCGTGGTGAGAGAGCCGAAAATCCGTCCACGTCGTCCCGGCCTTGAGCCGGGACCCATAACCCCGGTCATCTATTGTTGAGCCAAGGGGTCTGCCACATCTGCTATCGATAGATCACGCGGTATGGGTCCCGGCTCAAGGCCGGGACGACGTTAGAAGTCTACCCCAATCGCAACTCATCATACCCCTTCGCCGCGACCTCATCGCATCGCGCGCGATAGGCCGGGGCGCTGCCGCTGTAGCGGGCGATGATGCGGGTCTGCTTGCCTTCGACGTTGGAGTTGATGCCGGTCATCCAGGAATCGATCTCGTTGGACAACAGCCCGACGCCGAGCGCCTTGACGTGATCGGTCCATGACTGCACACCGGCGGTGGTCGCTTCCAGTCGTGTCAGTTTGTTGTCGTACGCAAAGCGCACCAGCCCGGTCACCCAATCGACGCTGTATTCGATGCTGCGCGGAATGTTGCCGAGCGCGGTGTGCGGCCCCATCAGCATCATCATGTTGGGGAATTCGTGGACCATGATGCCCAAGTAAGTCTGCGGCCCGTGCTTCCACTTCTCCTTCAGCCGCGCATCATTGACGCCGCGGAAGTCGATCTTGTCGAAGCTGCCGGTGAGCGCGTCGAACCCGGTCGCATAGATGATGATGTCGAACTCGAATTCCCTTGCGCTGGTCTTGATGCCCTTGGTTGTGATCCGCTCGATCGGCGTCTCCTTGATGTCGACCAGCTCGACATTGTCCTGGTTGTAGACCTCGAAGTAAAACGTCTCCAGCGGCAGCCGCCGCGTGCCGAATCCGTGGTTCTTCGGGATCAGTTTCTCGGCGACCTCGGGGTTTTTAACCCGCTGGCGGATTTTCCGCGCGACGAAATCGCTGATCGTCGCATTGGCTTTGCGGTCGATCAGGATGTCCTTGAAATTGCCTTGCCAGATGCCAAAACCACGCTCGCCGTAGAGCCGCTCGTAATTGGCTTCGCGCTCCTCGTCGGATACCTCGAAGGCGCCGCGCGTATCAGGCGTGTGAACGAAGCAGGCAAATGTCTCCTGGCAGCGGGCAAATATCTCGGGATAGCCGGCCTTGATTTTCTTCTGCGTCTCGGCGTCGATCTTGCCGTTGTGCAGCGGCGCTGCCCAATTCGCCGTTCGCTGGAACACCGTCAGATGTCCGACCTCTTTGGCGATGGTCTGGATGGTCTGGATGCCGGTTGCGCCGGTGCCGATAACAGCGACGCGCTTGCCGGTGAAATCCACCGGCTCCTTGGGCCAGCGCGCGGTGTGGAACGATGCGCCCTTGAAATCGCCGAGACCTTCGATTCGCGGCAGCGTAGGCGTCGAGAGCGGCCCGATCGCCGTGATCAGGAAGCGGGAGTTGAACCGGCTGCCGTCTTCCAGCGCGATCGTCCAGCTTCGGCTTTCCTCCTCGTAATGGGCGGCCTTCACGCGGCCTTCGAACTGGATGTCCCGGCGCAGATCGAACTTGTCGGCGACGTAGTTGCAATAGCGCAACGTTTCCGGCTGGCCTGCAAAATGCTCGGACCAGTCCCACTCCTGCAGCAACTCCTTGGAGAAAGAATAGCCATAGGAATAACTCTCTGAATCGAAGCGGGCGCCGGGATAGCGATTCCAGTACCAGGTACCGCCGACATCGGTGCCCGCCTCGAATACGCGCACGCGCAAACCCAGTTCACGCAGCCGGTAGAGTTGGTACATGCCGGAAAGGCCGGCGCCGATGATGATGACGTCAAGATTCGGAATCTGCGTTGCTCCCAAGTATGCACTTTATGTATGTCCTTGGACCTAAAACTATCCGTTCTTGCGCCGGTGGACAAACCCCGCCTGGACGCGTGGCAGGGTTGCAGGTTTGCCGCCGGGCGGCCTCTCGCGCCTTTACTCCTGGCCATATCTGCCCCTATCGTCGGAGGCAGGAGCGCCCGGCAAGCGGCGACGGAAACAGGGGGACACGATGGTGCAGGCGCTGCGCAAGCTGGCCTCGATCGACGTCAGCGATCCCCATTTGTACCAGGACGACAATTGGCGGCCGCTGTTCGCGCAGCTGCGCCGCGACGATCCCGTGCATTATTGCGAGGCCTCGCCGTTCGGGCCGTATTGGTCGGTAACGCGCTACGACGATATTTTTACAGTCGAACTCGACCACGAGAACTATTCGTCGAGTTCGGGGCTCGGCGGTATCCAGATCACCGACCAGCCCCTCGGCCAGGAGTTTGCCAACTTCATCCGGATGGACCCGCCAGGCCATACTGCGCATCGCCGCACCGTTTCCCCCATCGTGGCGCCGTCGAACCTCGCCAACCTCGAGGCGCTGATCCGCAAGCGGACGTCGGAAGTGCTGGACGCATTGCCCCGCAACGAGCCATTCGACTGGGTCGAGCGGGTCTCGACCGATCTCACCAACATGATGCTGGCGACGTTTGTTCGACTTTCCCTGGGCGGACCGCGAGAGGCTGACCTGGTGGTCCGATGTCGCGATCGCCAATGTCGATGCGTCAGATGCGGTCGTGCATTCGGCGGAAGAACGTATCGCCGAACTCACCAGAATGGGTGAATATTTCCGAGGGTTGTGGGATGCCCGCGCGAATGCCGCGCCAACCTTCGATTTGATCTCGATGCTGGCGCATTCGGAAGCGACGCGTAATCTGCAGGCGCGCGAATTCATCGGAACGATCGCGCTTTTGATCGTCGGCGGCAACGATACCACGCGCAATTCCATGACCGGCGGGCTGATGGCACTGGTCGAAAACCCCGAGCAGTTCGAACTGGTGCGCAGCAGGCGCGAGTTGGTTCCAAATCTCGTTTCCGAAACCATCCGCTACCACACGCCGGTGCTGCATATGCGCCGCACTGCGCGCAACGATGTCGAATTGGCCGGGCGCCGAATCGCAAAGGGTGACAAGGTCGTGATGTGGTACATCTCCGGCAATCGCGACGAGGATAAGATCGATCGCGCCGACGAGTTCATCGTCGGTCGCGCCAAACCCCGGCAGCATCTCGCCTTCGGCGCCGGCATCCATCGCTGCGTCGGCGACCGGCTCGCCGAACAGCAAATCCGCATTCTCTGGGAGGAAGTGTTGGCAAGGGAGCTTCGTTTTGAGATGGTCGGTCCGCCGCAGCGGCTCTATTCGAATTTCATACGCGGCGTTCGTTCGCTACCGGTAAGGATTGTGAGTTAAGCCGTCATTGCGAGCGCAGCGACTTGTCCGCCGTAGCTCAACGAGCGAAGGCGGAAGCAATCCATCCTACCGCGCAAAAAGTATGGATTGCTATGCTGCGCTCGCAATGACGAAAGAGAGACCTTCAAGGAAATAGAATGAAGAACGATCCCGTTGACGTCCTGATCATTGGCGCCGGTGCTTCCGGTGCAGCCGTGGCCTGGAGCCTTGCCGATACCAAGATGCATATTCTCTGCCTCGACCAGGGCGGCTGGATGAATTCGTCGGAATATCCGAGCACCGGGCGTGACTGGGAAGCAAAATTCTACGGCGACTGGTCGACCAGCCCGAATATCCGCGGCCGGCCCGAGGACTACCCGATCAACGACGACAACTCGCCGATCAAGGTTGTGAACTTCAACGGCGTCGGTGGCTCGACGGTCATGTACACGGCGCATTGGCCGCGGCTGCATCCGTCGGATTTCAAGGTGAAGACACTCGACGGCGTCGCTGATGACTGGCCAATCGATTACGACACGCTGACGCCGTTCTTCGAAGAGAACGACCGGATGATGGGGGTCTCGGGCCTATCGGGCGACCCGCGTTCGCCGCTGACGCGCCCGCCGATGCCGCCGCAGCCGCTTGGGCTCTCCGGCCCGCTGATCGGCAAGGCCATGAACAAGCTTGGCTGGCACTGGTGGCCGTCGGACACCACGGTCGCGACGATGGACTATGAGGGCAGGGCGCGCTGCATCAATCTCGGCCATTGCACGCCGGCCTGCGCGCAAGGTGCCAAGGCTTCGACCGACATCACCTATTGGCCGCACGCGATCCGCGCCGGCGTCGAACTCAAGACCCATTGCCGGGTGCGCGAGATTCTGACCAACGAGCACGGCATGGCTTCGGGCGTCGTTTATTACGACAAGGATGGGGTCGAGCAGTTCCAGCCGGCCGAGGTCGTGATCATCGCCTGCAACGGTGTCGGCACACCGCGGCTGCTCTTGAACTCGGTCTCCGGCCGTTTTCCGAATGGCCTCGCCAATTCATCCGGCCTGGTCGGCAAGAACCTGATGTTCCATCCCTATGCGCAAATCTACGGTTTCGTGAAGGAGCCGACTGACTCTAACCGCGCGCCGCCGACCTGCCTCTGGAGCAAGGAGTTTTACGACACCGATCTGTCGCGCGGCTTCGTCCGCGGCTACGGGATCCAGTTCGGCCGCGGCGCAGGGCCGGTGTTCGAAGCCGTCGCGAGCGAGCAGAAGGGCATTCTGCCATGGGGCGCGGATCACCACCGCGTCTTCCGCAGGCTCAATGGCCATCGGCTCGGGGTGTCAGCGATTTGCGAGGATCTGCCCGAGGAACACAACCGCGTCACGCTCGATCCCGTGCTGAAGGACAGCCACGGCATTCCCGCACCGAAGATCGACTACACGATCAGCGAAAACAGCCGGAAGATGATGGCGCACGGACTGGCGCGGGGTAGGGAGATCCTCGAAGCTGCGGGTGCCACGGACCTCTGTATCAACGACCCGATCCCATGGGGCGGCTGGCATCTGCTGGGTACGGCGCGGATGGGGACCGATCCGGCGCGCTCCGTCGTCAACGAATGGGGCCGGTCGCATGATGTGAAGAATCTCTTCATCGTCGACGGCAGTGTGTTCGTGACGTCAGGTGGCGTGAACCCGACCTCGACGATCCAGGCGATCGCGCTCTACGTCGCCGACCAGATGAAACAACGTCTAGCCAATCTCTTCGACTGAGGCCGCCATGTCCGTGTCAAATGAACTGACCTCAGCCCAGCGCGACGATCTCCGCATC
Source organism: Bradyrhizobium sp. AUGA SZCCT0169 (assembly GCF_018130085.1). Classification (NCBI taxonomy): domain Bacteria; kingdom Pseudomonadati; phylum Pseudomonadota; class Alphaproteobacteria; order Hyphomicrobiales; family Nitrobacteraceae; genus Bradyrhizobium; species Bradyrhizobium sp. AUGA SZCCT0169. The sequence goes on from NZ_JAFCMC010000027.1 coordinate 46,255, forward strand.
GTCGCTGCGATGATCGTCCCCGCCAGCGACGAGTACAAGGTGCCCGGCGCGGATGACCCTGCGATCCAGGCCGACATGCTGGCGACGCTCGGGCGCGACACCGCACTGGTAGCACAGGCGCTCGATCACCTAGCGCAGCTTGCCGACAAGCCGCTCGCCGACCTCGATCCGGTGCGTCGCGATGCGGTGGCGCAGGAGTTCCGCGCATCGGGTGGTGCTGCGGCAGCGACCCTCGTTCGCGTCGTGCTGCAATGCTACTACCGCGACGATCGTGTGCTGCGATCGCTCGGGCTGGAGCTCCGCGCGCCGTTCCCGCAAGGTTACACGCTGGAACAAGGCGACTGGTCGCTGCTCGATCCGGTCAAGGCGAAGCCGCCGAATCTGCGGCGGGCCACGTAAGCCTCAGGGCAGGTTACGCGGAGGTTGAGGCTCTTGCGGCGAGGTAATCCCGTAACCATCTGATCGGCGAAGGAATTCGCCATGTTGGATTTTAGCCCAGATAACGCCGATGACGGATCGTCATCGCGCGCGACCGAACACGCCCCCGCCAACGACCAGGCGCTGCTGGACGCCTATTCCAACGCCGTGATCGGCGTGACCGAACGCGTCGGCCCTGCCGTCGTGCGCGTCGAAACCGGCCCCAAGGTGCGCACCGCGCGGGAGCGCGGCGGGCTTGGCTCGGGCATCGTCATCTCGCCCGATGGTTTCGTGCTGACCAACAGCCATGTGGTCGGGGCGTCGAAAGAAATCCGGTTGCGGGATACCGAAGGTTTTGTCACCGACGCGCACGTGCTTGGCGTTGATCCCGACACCGATCTCGCCTTGCTGCGCGCCGACGGCGCGCGCGATCTGCCCTATGCCTCGCTCGGCAATTCCAAGAGCCTGCGCCGCGGCCAGCTGGTGGTCGCGATCGGCAATCCACTTGGATTTGAGTCGACCGTGACCGCCGGCGTGGTGTCGGCGCTGGGCCGTTCGATCCGCTCGGTGAGCGGGCGGACCATCGAGGACGTGATCCAGACCGACGCTGCGCTCAATCCCGGCAATTCCGGCGGGCCGCTGGTGTCGTCGGCAGCGGAAGTGATCGGGATCAACACCGCGATCATTCAGGGCGCGCAAGGTATCTGCTTTGCGGTCGCCAGCAACACCGCGCAGTTCGTGCTGTCGGAGATCATCCGCCACGGCTATGTGCGCCGCGCCTATATCGGTGTGTCCGGCCAGACCGCCCCGATCCCGCGGCGACATGCAGTGGTGGCCGGTGTCGACAACACAATGGGCGCGCTCTTGGCGCAGATCGAGGCTGACAGCCCTGCGGCGCAGGCCGGCCTGTTGCCGGGAGATGTCGTGATAAAACTGGATGGCGTCGAGATCAACGGCGTCGACGACCTGATCCGCGCACTCGACCGCGACCGCATCGATCGCAAGCTGGAAATGGACGTGCTCCGCATGGGAAGGTTGCGGGCGGTGGATATTCATCCGGTGGAGCGGAAGAGGGCGGCAAGGCAGTAATTATTGTATCAGCGGGCGCCGCTCTTCCCCTCTCCCCTTGTGGGAGAGGGTGGCTTCGCGAAGCGAAGACGGGTGAGGGGTTCTCTCCTCACGGCAAGATGAGCGATGTGGATAGAACCCCTCATCCGGCGCGCCTTGCGCGCCACCTTCTCCCACAAGGGGAGAAGGAAGAAGAGACACCCATGTTCGCGCCGTTACCCCCGCAGCGCCGCCAGCAATTCATCCGGCGCTTCGGCCATCATCATGTGGCCGGCGCCTGATAGCACCACGACGCGCGCGTTCGGCGTTGCCGCTGCCAGCGTCTTGCCGGCTTTTGCCGGGGTCATCATATCGCGTTCGCCGAGAATGAATGTCGCTGGCACCTTGACCGCCGCTGCGGCAGCGAGCGCGCCCTCGTAGGAATTGCAGGCGTTGAGATCGTTGTACAGCACGCCCGGACGGGTCTGCTGCAGCACCCGCTGCGCGCCCTGATGCATCCATAGTCCCGGCGCGAGGCTGCCGCCGAGTTCGGCCTTGAAGCCGAGACCCCAGATCGAGACCATGTCGATCGCATCGGGATTGTTGAACTCCGCGGCCTTGAGCAGGTCGGGGCCGACGGTCATCGTGGCCGCGGTTCCGATCAGGCTGAGCCCTGAGACCTTGTCCGGATGACGCGCCGAGGTTTCCAGCGCGATCAGCGATCCCATGGAATGTCCGACCAGTTTTGCCTTGGGCGCGCCGGCCGCATCCAGCAGTGCCGCGGTCCAGTCGGCCATGTCCGATATCGTCGGCAAGGCGTTGCCGGCCGAACGGCCATGGCCCGGCAGATCCGGCGCCAGCACGGCATAGCCGTGATGGGCGAACCAGCGGCTGTGCAGCGCCCAGGTCGAATGATCAAAACCCGCGCCGTGCAGCATCACCACCGCGGGCAGCGACGGATCGAACGGACGACCGCCGGTGGCAACGAACGTATCGGACCCTTTGACTGACAGTTGCATGGCTCACACCTTCTGCGATGCGCGAAGCGCCTGGCCGAGATCGTCGATGATGTCAGCCACAGCTTCAATCCCGACGGATAGCCGCACCAGTTCCTCGCCGACGCCGGCGGCCTTGAGTTGCGCCGCGTCCATCTGCTGATGCGTCGTACTGGCGGGATGGATCACCAGCGTCTTGGCGTCACCGACATTGGCGAGGTGGCTGACCATGCGCAGCGTCTCGATGAATTTCTTGCCCGCGGGACGGCCGCCCTTGATGCCGAAGCTGACGATCGAGCCGGCGCCCTTCGGCAGCAGCCGCAAGGCCAATTGATGGTCGGGATGATTTTCCAGCGCGGGATGCAGCACCCACTCGACCGCCTTGTTGGCTTTGAGGAATTCCAGTACCGCGAGCGTATTGCTCATATGGCGTTCCATGCGAACACCCAGCGTTTCCACGCCCTGCAGCAGCTGGAACGCATTGGTCGGCGACAGGCACGCGCCGAAGTCGCGCAGGCCTTCGGTGCGGGCGCGCATGATGAAGGCGGCCTGGCCGAATTGCTCGTCGAAGACGATGCCGTGATAGCCGGCATACGGCTCGGTCAGGACAAGGAATTTGCCGGAATCGTGCCAGTCAAAATGCCCGCCATCGACGATGACGCCCCCGATCGCGATGCCGTGGCCGCCGATCCATTTGGTCGCCGAGTTCATCACGATGTCGGCGCCGAGCTCGATCGGCCGGCTGAGGAACGGCGTGGCGAAGGTGTTGTCGATCAGCAGCGGGATCTTGGCGTCATGGGCGATTTCCGCGACCGCCGGAATATCCAGCACCTCAAGGCCGGGATTGCCGATGGTCTCGCCGATGACAAGCCTTGTGTTCGGCTTGATCGCGTCGCGGAACTCGTCGAGCGCGCGCGGTTTCACGAATGTCGTCGTGATGCCGAAGCGCGGCAGCGTGTGCGCCAGCAAATTGATGGTGCCGCCATAGAGCGAAGAGGAGGCGACGATATGGTCGCCGGCATTGAGTAGGGTGGCGATCGCCAGATGCAGCGCCGCCATGCCGCTCGCGGTGCAGATCGCGCCGACACCGGCTTCCAGCGCCGCAAGCCGCTCTTCGAGCACTGCGGTCGTCGGATTGGAAATCCGCGTATAGATATGCCCGGCGCGTTCGAGGTTGAACAGCGCGGCGGCGTGGTCGGAATCCTGGAACACGTAGGACGTGGTCTGGTAGATCGGCACCGCGCGGGCGCCGGTGACGGGGTCCGGGCGCTGGCCGGCATGCAGGCTCAGGGTTTCAAAGGCAGGCGGCTTGGGTGCGGGCATGCGGGCCTCGTCAGATCGTTGGGTGGCCAGGGATTGCGTGTTGCGTGTTGCCGGTTCAGACGTGCACGGCGGCGCGGACGCGGCCGGCATTTCCGAATACGCGTAGGTATCGCTCGACCTCGGAGGGCGAGCCTGTCGCCTTTTCCGGATTGTCCGACAGTTTGACGGCCGGCCGTCCATCGACCGACGTCACCTTGCAGACGATCGAGATAGGATCGAGATCGGCCGATCCGTCCGGCGCGCAGCCGACGAAATCATTGGTGAGGTTGGTACCCCAACCGAAGCTGACGCGGACCCGCCCGGTAAAATGCCGATAGGTCTCTTCGATCGAGCCGACGTCCATGCCGTCGGAGAACACCAGCAGCTTCTCCCGGGGATCACGGCCCTTCTGCTTCCACCACTTGATAATGTCTTCGCCGGCCGCGATCGGCGGCGCGCTGTCGGGTCGAAAGCCGGTCCAGTCGGCGACCCAGTCCGGCGCATCGCGCAGGAACGGCTTGGTGCCGAAGGCGTCGGGCAGGGCGATCAGCAAATTGCCGCCATAGGTATGGCGCCATTGATCGAGGATGCGATAGGGCGCCCAGCGCAATTCGGTATCGTCATTCGCAAGGGCCGCCGCGACCATTGGCAATTCATGCGCATTGGTGCCGATCGCTTCGAGATCATTGTCCATCGCGAGCAGCACGTTGGAGGTGCCTGTGAACGATGAGCCGAGGCCTTCCTTGACCGCCTCGACGCACCAGCGTTGCCACAGAAAACCGTGACGGCGGCGGGTGCCGAAGTCGGACAACCGCAAGCCTTCCAATTTGCGCAGCCGCTCGACCTTGGTCCAGAGTTTTGCCTTGGCGCGGGCATAGAGCACGTCGAGCGCAAATCGCCCCTGTCCCTTCAGCGCCTGGCGCGAGCGCAGTTCGTTCAGGATCGCGAGCGCCGGGATTTCCCACATCGTGGTGTGGGTCCACGGCCCGTGGAAATGCAGTTCATACTGGCCGTCCACCTTGCGCAGCTCGTATTCGGGCAGGCGGAAATTGGCGAGCCAGTTGATGAAGTCGGGCGAGAACATCTGGGTCTTGCCGTAGAACGTATTACCGGCGAGCCAGATCAGTTCCTTCTTGGTGAAGCGGATGGAGCGGGCGTGGTCGAGCTGGGCGCGCAACTCGCCCTCATCGATGATCTCGGCCAGCCGCACATGCTTGCTGCGGTTGATCACCGAAAACGTCACCTGCTGATCCGGGTAGAATTCCCGAATCATCTGCAGCATCAGCAGCTTGTAAAAGTCGGTATCCAGCAGGCTGCGAACGATCGGATCGAGCCGCCAGCCGTGGTTGTAGGTCCGGGATGCAATATCTGTGACTGCCATGCCGGAACTCTATCGCGCCCGCGGCGGCCCAACCAGTGGCTTTTGGCGGCGGCATGCCAGCTCAGCGCGCCATTTCCTGCCGGATTCGCCCAACGGTTGCGTGGATATCGCCCCATCCCGGCCTCTCCGGGGCAAATTGTCGCCGCAGGTAGGCGGCCAGCTCCGCAACCTGGCCGTCGGTCAGGCTGTCCTTGAAGGCGGGCATATAGCCGAGGTCGCTGGTCACGGGGGCTTTGATGCCGTGCAGGATTACCTGAATCAGATTGTCGGGCACGGCGCTGTGCAGGTTGCTGTTCAGCGCCAGCGACGGCCGGCTGCCGAACAAGGGCGCGCCGCCGACCTCGTGGCAGACCGCACAGGCACCCTGGTAGATCCGCGCGCCGACGCTGGAGGCCGCAACGAGCCGGGTGCTGGTCGCCGCCTCGAGTTTGGCGGCGAGGGCATCCTGTGCCCGCTTGTCGGCGGCGGTCTCATTGAACGAGCCGAGATAGACGGCCATGGCGCGGATATCCTGATCGGGCAGCGCAGCGAGTTCCTTCACGACCGGCGCCATCGGTCCCGCGGCGACGCCGTGCAAGCGCGACTCGCCGGTCCGCAAATAGGCGTAGAGCTCATCTTCGCTCCAGGGGATCGGCGCCTGCGACAGTGACGTCAGGGCGGGTGCTTCCCAACCTTCGGCGAAGCCGCCCGCGAGGTAAGCACTTTGCTTTTCCGCTCCCAGCGCATTGCGCGGCGAATGGCAGGCGCTGCAATGGCCGAGGCCTTCGACCAGATAGGCGCCGCGATTCCACACGTCCGATTTGCTCGGGTCTGCCTGGAACGGCTTTGGCTGATGGAACAGCGCGTTCCATCCGGCCAGCAGCGGGCGGATGTTGAACGGGAACGCCAACTTGTTTTCCGGATTTTCCGCGCGCACCGGCGATTGCGCCATCAGGTAGGCGTAGAGCGCCTGCAGATCGGCATCGGTCGTCTTCGCGAAGTGCGTATAGGGAAACGCCGGATAGAGGTGCCGTCCATCGCGATGGATGCCTTCGCGCATCGATCGCTCGAAGGCGGGATAGGACCATGCGCCGATGCCGGTTTCCACGTCGGGCGTGATATTGGTGCTGTAGATAACCCCGAACGGCGTATCGAGCGGCCGGCCGCCGGCATTGAGCACGCCATTGATGCTGGTGTGGCAGACCGCGCAGTCGCCGAGCGCCGCGAGTTGCTGGCCGCGCGCGATGGTCGCCGCCGAATAGACTGACGCATCCGGCCGCGCGATCGGCCCGATCGCGCGCCACGGCAGTACAGCAGCGCCGATGCCGACCACCGCCGCGCATAATGCCGCCGCCGTCGCCAGCACGCCGCGCCGTCCGGCAAACGGGTTTTGCCATTTGGTGAGATCGGGTACGGGCGGCGGCGCAGGCAATGCCTCCGGCACCGCCGCCGCGTCGCCGTGCAATCCCCGCAAAATGCGCTCCGGCGTGAACGGCAATTCGCGAAAGCGCACACCGGTCGCATCATAGATCGCGTTGGCGATGGCGGCAGCGCTGGGGACCGAGGCGGACTCGCCGACGCCGAGCGGTGGCTGGTCCTGCCGCGGCAGCATCAAGACATCGATCTTCGGCAGGTCAGGAAATTTGACGATGGGGTAGGCGCCCCATTCGCGCGCCGTCACGGACGCGCGGTCGAACGAGACTTCTTCCATCAGCGCGCGGCTGGTCGACTGGATCACGTTGCCGTGGATCTGATGACGCACCCCTTCCGGGTTGATCATCAGCCCGGAATCTTGGCCCGCGACCACGCGGGTGACGCTGACATCGCCGGTCGCCTTGTTGACGGCAACATCGGCGATCCACGCCGACCACGCCGCGCCATAGCCCGGGAATTTGCTGTGCACATAGAGCGCATAAGCAAAGCCGCGCCCGCGCACGATGTCGCCCTCGGCTTCAGGCTCCTGCCGTACCGGCCGCGGTTTCCAGCCCGCGCGCTCGGCGACCGCATTGACGAGATCGACGGCGCGCGCGTCCTTCAGATAACGCAGCCGATATTCGATCGGATCGACACCGGCTTCAGCGGCGAGTTCGTCGATATAGGATTCATGCGCGAAAGTATTGGGCAGCGCCGAGACGCCGCGGAACCAGGAGGCGCGCACGATCGGCGGCATGTCGTGCGCCACCACGCGCATGTGATCGTAATCGTAAGGCGGAATCGCGGTGCGATCGCCCATCTCGAACACGGCGGGCTCCGGCGCGATCCGCCCGGTGAGCAGCAGCGCCAGTGTCGGCGCGCCGTTCGACGGATAGCGCGTCGCAAAATCATAGGCCGCGACGCTGCCGTCGGCGTTCAACCCGCCATTGACGTCCATCAATTGCCCGGTGCCCTTTGGTTCCCAGGCGTGTTCCTGCTCGCGCGTCAATTGCACGCGGACGGGACGGCCGACCGCGCGCGACAGCAGCAGCGCGTCGGCGGTGACGTCGTCGGCGCAGTTGCGGCCATAGCATCCGGCGGCTTCCATCCTGATCACATCGATCTCGGCTTCGGGCCGCTCGATCAGCAGTGCTAGATCGGTGCGCAGGATGTGCGGGTTCTGCGTGCCGGACCACACCCGGATCGCGCCGTCCTGATAGTCGGCGACCGCGCAGGAGGGGCCGATGGAGCCGTGCATCTGATACGGCCAGACATAGGTGCGCGCCATCGGCTTGGCGGCGGACGCGATGGCGGCGTCGACGTTGCCCTTGTCGATCAGCGTCCGCGGCGTCGATGGGTTGGCGCGCAGCGCCGTTTGGAGATCGCCGAGATCGGGCAGGACAGGCACCGGCTTCCAGCTCACCTTGAGCTGCGCCGCCGCCTTGATCGCGTTCTCATCGCGCTCGGCAACCACGCCAATGAAATCGCCGATCCTCACCACGGCCACCAGCCCCGGGATATCGCGCACCGAAGCTTCATCGACCGCGATCAGGCTGGTGCCGACGAACGGGCCTGCGTCGATGCCGGCATAAGGCGGCCGCACGACGCGGCCATGCAGCATACCGGGCACGCGCATGTCGTGAACGTAAACGAGTTCGCCGGTGGCCTTCGCCGGCAAGTCGACGCGGGGCACCGATTGCCCGACGATGGAATAGGCGCTGACGTCCTTCACCGTTACGTCTTCGGTGAGTTCGAGCCGAATGATCTCGCCGGCGATCAATTCTCCATAACTGATAGTGCGGTTATCCTTGCCGCGGATCAGCCCGTCTTCGATGTTGAGATCACTGGCCGCTACCTCCAGCCGTTCCGCCGCACGCGCGATCAAAAATTGCCGCGCCTGCGCTGCAGCCTTGCGCAGCGGCACCGCCGTGATCTGGATGGTTTCGCTGGCGATCGTCGCGCCCTGGTTGGGAACGACAGAGGTGTCGCCCAGCACCACGACGACGCGGGCAAAGGACACGTCGAGTTCCTCGGCGACGATCTGTCCGAGTGCGGTGCGGATTCCGGTGCCGAGATCGACGTGGCCGTTGTAGGCGGTGACCGAACCATCAGCGGTGATCTTGATGAAGGTTTCGAACGCACTCGCCTCTGCCGGACGAACCACCGACAGCGATCCCTGCGCTCGTTCACTGCTCGCTGGCGTCTCCGACGTTGCCATCAGTCGTGCGCCTCGACGGCGTGGCCCGCGGCGCGCATCGCGGCACGGATGATCTCGATATGTGCGCCGCAGCGGCACAGATTGTAGCGTAGTGCTTCCAGCACTTCGGCCTCGGAAGGATGCGCGTTGCGCATCAGCAGCGCCTTGGTGCTGATGATCATGCCGTTCAGGCAGTATCCGCATTGCGCGGCCTGCTCGCGGATGAAGGCCTCTTGAACCAGATCGGGGTGCTCGCGCGAGCCGAGGCCTTCAAGCGTCACAATGTCGCGCCCGGCGCAGCCTTCGATCGGGATCACGCAGGAACGCGCCGCCTCACCGTCGATCAGCACCGCGCAGGCGCCGCACTCGCCGAGCCCGCAGCCATATTTCGGTCCGTTCAAGGCGAGGTCGTTGCGCAGCACATAAAGCAATGCGGTGTCGGGCGCGGCGTCGACATCGCAGCTTTTGCCGTTGACGGTCAGGCGCATCGTGCTCTGCGTCATGCTCTGCGCCTTGATCCCTGGGCCCCGGTTGCGCTGCAAAATTTGGTGCGGACGTCCTTCGAAGATACCGTTTGTATACAAACGTGCAAGCGGGGCGTTCCCTGACGCAATGCCTTGCCCGCTTTATAAACACGGCGCGAGGCAAATGAGTTTTTATGCGGCAATCGCGGTTTTTCGCTTGGGGCCCCGCTTGACAGGGTTTCCGTCCGCGCGCAACATCGTTCGTGTACGAACAAAATGATCGTCTCGCGGGAATGCGGGTATGATCGACGCCTCCCAGCGAGCAGGCTTGTTCACGATGACGGATACAACGACTGCCGGTGACGACAAGATCCGCTGCGATGCCTGTCCGGTGATGTGCTACATCAAACCGGGCGCGGCGGGCGCGTGCGATCGCTATGCCAATCATAACGGCGTATTGGTGCGCGTCGATCCGCATATCGTGCTGGAGCGAACGGTGTCGCATGGCGGACGGCTGGTGCCGTTCCAGGCCGGCGGCGGCGATTGGGACGGCAAGCTGGTCCGTGAGCCCAATGTGTTCGTGACCGCGATCGGCGCCGGCACGACGTACCCCGACTACAAGCCGGCGCCCTTCATCGTGTCGTCGGAGATCGACGGCGTCGACATGGTCACCGTCGTGACCGAAGGCATTTTCAGCTATTGCGGCGTCAAGGTGAAGATCGACACCGATCGCCATCTTGGCCCCGAGACCGCGACCGTCCGCGCGCAGGGCGAGGCGATCGGCCATGTCACAACAGGCGAATATGGCTCGCAGATGCTCTCGCTCGGTGGCGTGCATCATCTGACCGGCGGTTCCAAGAAAGAGGGGCGCGTCACCTGCGACGCGTTGATGGACCTCTCCAATTGCAAGCCGATCGAACTGACGATCGACGGCGGCGCGACCGTCGTGGTGCAGGCCGGGTATCCGCCTGTTGTCAACGGCGTCGCGGAAGAGCGGATGCGGGTCGGCTGCGGCTCGGCCACGATCGGCATGTTCGCCAAGCAATGGCACGGCAAGGTCGATGAGGTCGTTGTCGTGGACGACCACATCACCGGCGTTCTCTCGGAGCATCAAGCCGGCAAGCTGCTCGATATTCCCGATACCGGGATCAAGATGAAGGGGCGGCGTTCGACGCCGGGACGTTACTTCCAGGTCGCTGAGCCCGGCACCGGCTGGGGCGGCACCAAGATTTCCGATCCGCTGTCCGTGCTGGGCCCGTTCAATCCAAGGGAGGCGCGGCCCGGCCTGACCATGCTGATGGTTTCGACCACCGGCGAGCACGCCGCCTACTACGTGCTCGACGAGGCGCTCAAGCCGGTTGAGACGCAGATTCCGCTCGATCTGAAGCTCTCGGTCGAGCGTATCCAGGAAAATTGCGAACCGGCGCTATGCACGGTGTTGTTCATGGGCGGCGCCGGCGGCTCGCTGCGCGCCGGGGTCACCGACAATCCGGTGCGGCTGACGCGGTCGGTCAAGGATGCGCTGACGCGGGTCACCAGCGGCGGTGCGCCGGTTTACGTCTGGCCGGGCGGCGGCATCACGTTCATGGTCGATGTTACCCAAATGCCAGCCGGCGCCTTCGGTTATGTGCCGACGCCTGCCTTGGTGGCGCCGATCGAATTCACGCTGCGGCTTTCGGACTATGCGGCGCTCGGCGGCCACATGGACTACGTCCGGCCGCTGGCCTCGCTCAAGGACAACACCGAAGTCCGCCCGATGCCCTACATTCCGGGACGGCACGCATGAAACGGCTGCCGCAAATAGCGCTTCTTCCTGACGGCAAGCGGCTGCATTTGCAGGACGGTCCAATCGATCTGATCATTGAGGCCAAGGGGCAGGAGGCGGAGGTCCGCGCCGCCTATGACGCCGCAGTGCGTCGCTTCACCGGTTTGCTCGATGAACTCTGCGAGGAATTGACGACGCTGCGTCAGCCGGTAAATCCCGTGCAATGCGCCCTGCAAGGCGTGGTCGCGTGCCGCATGCATGCGGCGGTCGCTCCGTTTGCCGCCCATCATTTCATCACGCCCATGGCAGCGGTGGCCGGCTCCGTCGCGGAAGAGATTCTCGGCGCGATGCTGGACGCGGCCCGTCTCGAGCGCGGCTATGTCAATAATGGCGGCGACATCGCGCTGCATCTGACCGGCGGCGAACAATTCACCGTCGCCCTGATGGACCGGCCGGACCGGCATGGCCTGATGCGCACGATGATCGTCGATGCCGACGGCCCGGTCCGGGGCATCGCGACCAGCGGCCGCCATGGCCGCAGCTTCTCGCTCGGCATTGCGGATGCCGTCACCGTGCTGGCGCGAACGGCGTCGAAGGCCGATGCCGCCGCCACCATCATCGCCAATGCCGTCGATTTGCCCGGTCATCCCGCGATTGTCCGCTGTCCGGCCAATGAATTGCAGCCAGACAGCGATCTCGGTCCGCGCCGCGTCACCCGCGATGTCGGGCCGTTGACCGAAGGCGAGGTCGAAGCCGCGCTGGAGGCGGGGGCTCTCCGCGCGCAACAATTGTTCGCAGCCGGGTTGATCGAAGGCGCGGCGTTACGCCTGCTTGGCGAAACGCTCGTGGTCGGAACTACTGGCTGTGCGACGCCTGCGTTGCATGCCCATCACGGAAGCGCGATAGAAAGTGAAGTTCATGCTTGAGCGGGAAAAAGGCCAATGAGCGCCATCATTCGCAAGATCGTCACGGTGGTCGAGGAAACCCATCTGGAGATGGGGCAAAAGGTGTCGCCGCCGACGCGGCGCGCTGCGGCCATTGCCGTGATCGAAAATCCGTTCGCCGGCAAGTATGTCGAAGACCTTTCGCCGTTGATCGCAATCGGCGAGGAACTCGGCGAACTGCTGTCGAAGCGGGCGGTGGCGGCGCTTGGGATCGACGGCGCCAAGGCGCAGAGTTACGGCAAGGCCGCAGCGGTCGGTGAGAACGGCGAGCTCGAACACGCCGCCGCGATCCTGCACCCGAAGATGGGCGCGCCGGTGCGCAAGGTGCTGAGCAAGGGCGCGGCGCTGATCCCGTCCTCGAAGAAGCGCAGCGGTCCGGGCACGACGCTGGATATTCCGCTCGGCCACAAGGACGCGGCCTTCGTGCGCAGCCATTTCGACGGCATGGAAGTGCAGATCAACGACGCGCCGCGCGCCAACGAGATCATGGTCGCGGTGGCCGTCACCGACAGCGGCAGGCCGCTGCCGCGTGTCGGTGGATTGACGGTTGCTGAAGTCAAAGGTGAAGACGGTTTGAGATAGGGCATGATCCGGAAAAGTGAGTACCGGTCGTCCGAAGAGATCATGCTCAAGTAAAATTGGTTTCAACATTGGAGGGTGAGGGTATGCGACGAAGTTATTTGTTGGGAGCGGGATTGGCCATCGCGGTTACGGGCATGGCGAGCTCTGCTTTTGCCCAAAGCGAGATCAAGATCGGTGAGATCAACAGCTATTCGCTGCTGCCCGCCTTCACCGAGCCCTACCGCAAGGGCTGGCAGCTCGCGGTCGAGGAAGTCAACGCCGCCGGCGGCATCAACGGCAAGAAGCTTGTGGTCGTCTCCAAGGACGACGGCGGCAAGCCGGCTGACGCCACCACCGCCGCCAACGAACTGGTGTCGAGCGAGAACGTCGCGATGCTGACGGGCACCTTCCTGTCCAACATCGGCCTTGCCGTCAGCGATTTTGCAAATCAGAAGAAGGTATTCTTTCTCGCGGCGGAACCCCTGACCGACGCCATCACCTGGTCGAAGGGCAACCGCTACACCTTCCGCCTGCGTCCTTCCAATTACATGCAGGCGGCCATGCTGGTGGAAGAAGCCGCCAAGCTGCCGGCCAAACGCTGGGCCACGATCGCGCCGAACTATGAATACGGCCAGTCGGCCGTTGCCGTGTTCAAGAAGCTGATGTCGGAAAAGCGTCCCGATATCGTCTGGGTCGACGAGCAGTGGCCGCCGCAGGGCAAGATCGATGCCGGTCCGGTGGTGCAGGCCGTGGCCGCCGCCAATCCCGAAGCGATCCTCAACGTCACCTTCGGCGCCGATCTCGTGAAGCTCGTTCGCGAAGGCAATACGCGAGGCCTGTTCAAGAACCGTTCGGTGGTGTCCTTCCTCACCGGCGAGCCGGAATATCTCGATCCGCTGAAGGACGAAACGCCTGAGGGCTGGATCGTAACGGGTTACCCCTGGTACGACATCAAGACGCCGGACCATGATAAATTCCTGAAAGCGTATCAGGCCAAATTCAACGACTATCCGCGCCTCGGCTCGATCGTCGGCTACCAGACGATCAAGGCGGCCGCAGCGATTCTCGCCAAAGCCAACTCCACCGATCCGGAGAAGCTGATCGCCGCGACCGAAGGGCTGTCGATGCCGTCGCCGTTCGGCGAAATCACCTTCCGCAAGATCGACCACCAGTCGACGCTCGGCGCTTACGTCGGCAAGACCGCGCTGAAGGACGGTAAAGGCGTGATGGTGAACTCGGTCTATCGCAAGGGCACGGATTATCTCCCGAGCGATGCCGAAGTCGAAAAGCTTCGCCCGAAGGATTGAGATCGTCGGTTACTTCTCCCTCGCCCCGCTCTTGCGGGGAGAGGGTCGGGGTGAGGGGCTCTCACCGCGCGTCCTGTGCTCGTGGTTAGACCTGTACCCCCTTACCCGAATTGCTTCGCAATTCGACCTCTCCCCGCAAGCGGGGCGAGGTAAGAACAGACCTCATCCTGAGGAGCCACGCGTGAGCGTGGCGTCTCCAAGGATGATGCCACCGACCTGACCAACGCGAGCAAAAGACCGCCCATGGCCTTCTACTTCGTTCAGTTCCTGACCGGTCTCGCCAGCGCGGCGTCGCTGTTTCTGGTCGCGTCGGGTCTGTCGATCATCTTCGGCGTGACGCGGATCGTTAATTTCGCCCATGGCGCCTTCTACATGCTCGGCGCCTATGTCGCGTTCACGCTGACCGAGCGCTTCTCCGGCGCGCTCGGCTTCTGGGGCGGCATCGTGGTCGCGGCGCTGATCGTGGCCGTGGTCGGCGTGATCGTCGAGATGGTGCTGCTGCGGCGGATCTATCACGCGCCGGAACTGTTCCAGTTGCTCGCGACCTTCGGCCTGACCTTGATGGTCGAAGACCTCGTGGTGCTGATCTGGGGGCCCGATGATCTCCTCGGCCGCCGTGCGCCGGGTTTCAAGGGCGCAGTCGATTTCTTCGGCCAGAACATTCCGACCTACGATTTGTTCCTGATCGCAATCAGTCCAATCGTGCTCGGCGGGCTTTGGCTGCTGTTCCAGCGCACGCGCTGGGGCGTGCTGGTGCGCGCGGCGACGCAGGACCGCGACATGGTCGCAGCGCTCGGCGTCAATCAGAAATGGCTGTTCACCAGCGTGTTCGCGCTCGGCGTCTTTCTGGCCGCGCTGGGCGGCGCGCTGCAGATCCCGCGCGACGCGGTGCATCACGCGCTCGATCTGCGCATTATCGTCGACGTGTTCGTCGTGGTCGTCATCGGCGGGCTCGGCAGCATCATCGGCGCCTTCGTGGCCGCGGTGCTGGTGTCGGAGCTCAACGCCTTCGGCATTCTGATCTTCCCGAAGATTTCCATCATCCTGGTATTCCTGGTCATGGCGGTGGTGCTGATCGTCCGTCCGTGGGGCTTGTTCGGCAAGCCGGAGGCAGCCGCGCGTCGCACGCCGGGGCTGACTGTCAATCCCTGGCGGCCGCTGACGACAAACGAGCGCTGGCTGGCGATGGCCGGGCTTGCGGTTGCGGCGATGCTGCCGCTGTTCGCCGGCAATTATGCGCTCACCGTCGGTTCGGAGATCGCGATCTTCGTGATCTTTGCCGCCAGCCTGCATTTCCTGATGTCGGTCGGCGGGCTCGCCTCATTCGGCCATGCCGCCTATTTCGGGCTCGGCGCCTATGGTGTTGCGTTCCTCGCCAAGATGGCGGGGCTACCGATGATCGTGTCGCTTCTCGTCGGCCCGCTGCTCGGTCTGCTCGGTGCGGCCATCTTCGGCTTCTTCGCCGTGCAATTGTCCGGCGTCTATTTTGCGATGCTGACGCTGGCGTTTGCGCAGATCGTCTGGTCGATCGCGTTCCAGTGGGTCACGGTGACCGGCGGCGACAACGGCATTTTGGGCGTCTGGCCGGAGAAATGGGCGGCGGGTCCGGCGAGTTTCTACTGGCTGTCGCTCGGCATCGCCGCGATCGCGGTGGCCATATTGCGGGTGATCGTGTTCTCGCCGTTCGGTTTTGCGCTACGCGCAACGCGGGATTCGCTGCTGCGCAGTGAAGCTATCGGCATCAACGGCAAGCGCGTGCAGTGGACCGCCTTTGTAATTGCGGGCACCGTCGCCGGATTTGCCGGCGCGTTGTTCGCGTACCTGAAAGGCAGCGTGTTCCCCGACAGCCTCGGCATCTCGCTGTCGGTCGATGCGCTGGTGATGGTGCTGCTCGGCGGCGTCGAGACCGTGTCCGGCGCCGTGGTCGGCGCCATCGTCTTCAAGGCGCTCAACATCTGGCTGGTGAGCCAGACCGATTTGTCCAAGCTTGTGCTCGGCGGCTTCGTCGTGCTGATCGTGGTGGCGTTCCCCAAAGGCATCGTCGGGGTGCTGGAGACGATCCGCAATCGCCGCAAGTCTTCGACGTCTGAATCCTCGTCTAAGTCGTCCCTAGCCACTTCCCGGATCGAGACCGCCGAATGAGCATGGTCCCCACATTGCTGTCGGTCGAGAACCTGAGCAAATCCTATGGCGGGGTCCACGCCGTGCGGAGCGTTTCGTTTGCGCTGCGCGCCGGCGAAATCCTGGCGCTGATCGGGCCCAATGGCGCCGGCAAGAGCACCTGTTTCGACATGCTCAACGGCCAGAACACCCCCGACAGCGGCCGGATCAATCTGCTCGGCGAAGAAACCGTCGGCAAAAAGCCGCGCCAGGTCTGGCGGCTCGGTGTCGGCCGCACCTTCCAGATCACGGCGACGTTCCCGACCATGACCGTGCGCGAGAACGTGCAGGTCGCGCTGGTGTCATACGGGCGGCAATTATTCAATCTCTGGGGCTCGACGGCGCGTTACGCCCGCGAGGAAGCCGGCCGGCTGCTCGACCTCGTCGGCATGGGCGCCTATGCCGGGCGTCCCTGCGGCGAGCTCGCCTATGGCGATCTGAAGCGGCTCGAACTCGCAATCGCCCTCGCCAACCAGCCAAAACTTCTGTTGATGGACGAGCCGACCGCGGGCATGGCGCCGCGCGAGCGCATCGAACTGATGCGGCTCACCGCGCAGATCGCCCGTGAAAAATCGATCGGCGTGCTCTTTACCGAACACGACATGGACGTGGTGTTCGAGCATGCCGACCGCATTCTCGTGCTCAACCGCGGCAGCCTGATCGCCGAGGGCACACCCGAACAGGTCCGCGGCAATCCGCAGGTCCGCGCGATCTATCTCGGCGAGGGCCTGGTCTATGATTCGCGGCACCGCGAGGGAGCCGGCGCATGAAGCTCTCGGTGCAGGACCTCAACAGCTATTATGGCCCGGCGCATATCCTGTTCGATATTGCGCTCGAGGTCGGCGAGGGCGAGGTCGTGGCGCTGCTCGGCCGAAACGGGGCCGGCAAGTCCACCACCTTCCGTTCCATCGTCGGTCTGGTCCAACAGCGCTCCGGTCGTATCCTGTTCGAAGGCAGAGACGTCTCCACCGAGCCGACGCATGCGATCGTGCGCGGCGGGCTCGGCTATGTGCCTGAGGAGCGGCGCATCTTCACGGACCTGACGGTCGAGGAAAATCTCGAGGTCGGCCGCCAGCCCAAGCGACCCAACGCGCCGTACTGGACCCGCGAAAAGCTGTTCACGCTGTTCCCGAACCTGGGCGAGATGCGCGGGCGTCCTGGCGGGCGCATGAGCGGCGGCGAGCAGCAGATGCTGACGATCGCGCGGACGCTGATGGGCAATCCATCCCTCGTGCTGCTGGATGAGCCTTCCGAAGGGCTGTCACCGAAGATCGTGGAGCAGATGGTCGACGCCATCCTGGCCATGAAGAAGGAAGGCGTCAGCATCCTCGTCTCCGAACAGAATTTGCATTTCGCCCGGCTGATTTGCGACCGTGCCTACATCATCGAGCGCGGCAAGATCTGCTATGGCGGCACGATGGCTGAACTCGACGCACGTCCGGACATCCGCGACGCGCATCTGTCGCTGTGACCGGCGGCGGCAAACAAGAAGAGAGAGCGTAGATGGGCAGGAGTGTTTCGGCGAAACGGAGCGTCAAGCCTGCGCGGCCGTCCTACATTCTGGACGAGCAGGTCGGCTTCATCCTGCGCCAGGTCTGGCAACGCCATTCGACGATTTTCGCCCGCGAGATCGGCATCAACCTGACCCCGACGCAATGGGCGGCAGTTGCGAAGCTGACCGAGACCGGTCCGTGCTCGCAAAATCTTCTGGGCCGGCTGACCGCGATGGACGTTGCCACCATCAAGGGTGTGATCGACCGCCTCACGGCGCGCGGTCTGACCGAGACCAGCCCGGATCCCGAGGACGGCCGCCGTCTGCTGGTCAGTCTCACGCGGGCAGGGCAGCAGCTCGCGGAGAAAGCCGCGCCCAATGCACTCGCGATCACCCGGGAAACGCTGGCGCCGCTCGACGCCAAGGAGCGCGAGATGCTGATGGCGCTGCTGGACAAGCTGCGCTGACGCGGAGGCGTGCCTTCCGATCGAAGCGAATTCACGCCGCAGCGCCGCACGGTGGTTGCGCTACTCCGCAAGACTGAGCACCAGTGCAATTGCTCCCACCAGAATGAGACTGATTGCCCATGACCTATCCAGGTTGAACCAGCTCCGCGATACGAATTTGAGGCCAAGATAACGGTACACCAGCCATGCCAGGCATCCGCCGGCCGCGATCATCGCGATGGCGTGGACGACGGCGACCAGTCCGGCCATACCGAGATTGGCGTTGATGAGGCTCAACGCTGCCTCGTGGCCCTTGTCGAGGTCGGCCTCCCGGCAGAGCCCGAGATAGATCGGCACCAGCATCAGCCCCGCGCCGTGCGCGATTGCCACGGCAAAGGACCACAGCCCCAGTTGCGTCGGCCGTATCCGCGCCAACGCTCTTGGATGGCGCCGATCGACAAGGCGGAAGATACCGAACCCGATAACCAGGAGACTGGCGCCGATCTGGATCTGGCGTTGCCATTCGACGAGGGTGACCAGCAGCGCGAAGGGGAGGAGCACCAGCAGCATCGCCAGCAGATGGCCGGCCGTCAGCGGCACCAGCGCGGCGCCGAGGGCACGCGTCGTCCTTTCCATCAATCCGGCGGATACAGCGAGCGGCCATCCCATTCCCGGATTTACGCCGTGGTAGAAACCGCTCGCGATGACAGCCAGCCAGAGCCAAGCCGGTGTCCAATCCGCCGTAGTGCTCACATTCAAGCCGACGGATAACAGAATGAATCGGTCGAACAGTCTCCTCCATCGAGCCTGATCTGATGCGCGCGGTATCCGTCGGGGAAGCTCACGCAATAGTCCTTTGCCAGTTCGAGGCCGCCTTTCGGTTTTGCATTGGCCATCACCTCGACGCCCGGAATGCCCTGCGGATAAAATTGGTCGTCCCAGGTCGAGTAGAGCGAGTTGGTCCAGTAGACGCGTTTGCCGTCGCGGCTGATCTCGACCATCTGAGGTCCGCCGGCGTAGGCCTTGCCGTTCGGATGAGGCGTGCGGCGTGCGATGCCGCCGATATGGACCGATCCGGCAAGTTCGGGCTTTCTGGGGTCACTGACATTGTATTGACGCATCTCGCCGGTGCCCCAGCAGGCGACGTAGAGAAACTTGTCATCCATCGACAGGTCGATGTCGGACACCAGCGGCGGCACGGCGCCAAAGCCCTGCAGAAGCGGCGGCAACTGGTCCTTCGCCGCGGGCTCGGGCGGGATGGTCGCCGTCTTCTCGATGTGAAATTTTCCGCCATCGCGCCACCAGGTCCAGATCGAACCTTCGAGGTTCGTGGTGTCGACCACGACGCCCAGGAAGCCGTACTCCTTGACGGGATCATGCGCGGGACGCACCTCCAGCGCCATTTGATGGTTGGCGCCGAGATCGATGGTCTGGACGTTTCGCCGGGCCCGCAGATCCCAGAAGTGGACCCGATGGCCGTATTTGTTCGAAAGCAGATCCTCGGGCACGATCCCGTTCTCGAACTGCGGCGGCAGCGCCCACTCGCTGCTCACCATGTAATCGCGGGGCAGATTCCACCAGAAATCATAGTGCTTCTCTTGAGGACCGCGATCAATCTCCCACCGTCCGAGCACTTCGAATGTCTCGCAGTCCATGATGAAGATGCCGGGCGGTCCATCGGTGCCGTCCTTGCCACCGCCGCCGAGCGTTGAAACGTAAATACCATCCGGCCCGCAATGGATCGTGTGCGGCCGTGAGTACCCGGTCTTTTTGAAGACCTCCTCGGGCTCGATGATTTTGTGAATCTTCGCCTGTGTGGGATCGGGTTTGGTATCGACGATGTAGATCCGGGAGGACCGCATACCGGGGATGATGAGGTAGCGGCGCTCGAGGAAGGCGTGCCCGGTGAGCGGCGACAAGGCCGATGAACAGGCGTTCCATCCGAAATGGTGAAACTCGTCGCCCTTGTTGGGCATCGTCACGGTGTGGACGATCTGACCGAAACGCGGAGAGCCGGGCTTGACGTCGATCACGGCAAGCGCGTCGGGTTTTGAAAAGTCCGGGCTGAGCAGCAAGGTGTAGGCGAAGCTCTCTGGCGGAGCTTCCATCGCAAGCTTCGGCGACGCGTGAAACGTGGGGTCTGGTCTCATCGTCATCGTACTGCCTCCCTGTTTGCCTTGGTGGGTACCAACATGGCTCAGCGGCATGCAGCAGAACTAACCCGGCTCGTTGAGTCCTCTTAGACTGTGCCGCCGGCGGGGTTCGCTGACGGTGACCATACACCTCAATGCCATCAGGTGAAAGAAACGATCCGGGCTCCGATCTCGCGGCGGCCGGGAAGGCCGCACCGCACGCGCCTGCCATCTCGAGACAAATGCCGGCGTCGCTCAGTCAGGGAGCGCACGATGCTGATGGATTTGTTGAACGAGATGCGGTGATTGCGGATAGCCCGGGAATTTCACATAATTGCGTCGGGCTGGATCCGGACACGGGGCGGGGAGCGCAATGAGCGACTGGTTGCACAATCTGCCTGTGCCAGTGATGGCGCTTTCCATCTTTGCTTTCACCTATCTGCTTGCCATCATCATCTTCGCAGCGGTTGCGGCGCTCGCGACGGGAGAACGCGCAAAATCATTCCAGGCGATTTCGCCGGGCATGCTGCCGGTGCTGGGCATCATCTTCGGCCTGTTCGTCGCCTTCACCGCCGCCCAGGTCTGGAACGACAATGATCGCGCCAGTGCGGCGGTGAGCCGTGAAGCCAGCGCGCTGCGGGCCATCGTGCTGCTCGCCGCCGGCCTGCCGTCCGAACAGGAGGGCCGGGTGCGCAATCTCGTTCGCGGCTATATCGAGCAAGCCGCCAAGGTTGAATGGCCGATGATGGCAGGGCAGACAGCCTCGCTGAGGCCAGCTCCTCCGGCTCTCACGGAGGCGCTGCAACTCGTTGTCTCGATGTCGCCGCAGGGAGCGGGCCAGCAGACCGCGCAGCGCGAGATCATCAACGCATTGGGAGTAGCGCTCGATGCGCGCCGGCAGCGGATCATCATCAGCCAGGCGGAAGTCAATCCGGTTAAATGGTGGAGCCTGTATTTGCAGGCGATTTGCGAACTCTTCGTGATCGCGCTCGTTCACTGCGGTAACCGGCTGGCATCGGGGATCGCGATGGCGCTGTTCGCGACCGGCGTCGCCGCCTCGGTGTTGCTGATCGCCGCCCACGACCGGCCATTCACCGGTCAAATTTCGGTCGGACCGGAGCCGCTTCTGCAGATCATGCCGGATGCGTCGACGGGCCGGTGAGCGCTGTAGTCTGCGAGCGGGAGATCAAACGAGGCCCGGAGTGCCTAGGAGTCCGGGCCTCGTGATCAAACAACCCCTGGACATCGGTGTGATGACCGAAGTCCATCCCCCAGCTGTTCGCGAACGCTTTAAAGGCAATGTCGCTTAAGGTGACTAACCCGGAGAACTACGGGGCGCGCACTTCCATCGCCACAACTGTGGGCGCACTTGCGCTTGCGTCAGGGCCGGTCGCCATGTCTCAAAGGTGCCATAAGCGAACGTCGGCACTTCACTCGATCACCTCGTCGGCGCGCGCGAGGACGGTCGCAGGCAGCTCGATGCCCAGTTGTTTTGCGACGCGGAGATTAATCCTGAGATAGAATTTGGTAGGTCGTTCGAAAGGCAGGTCGCCCGGCTTCGCGCCTTTCAGAACGCGATCAAGCTGCGAGATCAAGTGACGGTTAGCGTCGGAGAAATCCGGCCCGAACGACATAAAGCCGCCGTTAGCGACCCAGTCGGGCGAAGGAAAGATCGCGGGTTTGTTGCTCGCGCCGACCAGCTTGATGACCTCGGCCATGTGAGCACTGATCAAGGCATCTGGGACAAACACGAGGGCGTCTAATCTGGTCAGGACTTCCGGGCCTAATGCCTTCGCAAGATTAGCGGGGTCATCGATGTTGATGGACTCGACCGTAAAACCGAGCTTACGGCCGGTCTCCAGGACAGGCGCCAGGCTCTGCGCACCGCTGCTTAGCTTTGTCGTCACCGTCCCGAGGCGGAGGGCGCGCGGGACAACCTCCCGCATCAGTTCGACGCGCTTTTCTGTGGTTTCCTCGGAAAAAACCGCGATACCGGTTACGTTGCGGCCGGGACGCGCGAGGCTATCCGCCAATCCTGACCCGACCGGGTCAACGGCGGTGAGCGCGACAATCGGAATTGTTTGAGTTGCCTTGTAAGCAGCCAGCGCGGCTGGCGTGCTTATCGCGAGAATGACGTCGATGCCGTCCTCTCGTATCAACTCTTGCGCCAGCCGAGGGAGCGCATCAACATTCCCCGCCGCGTCCCGAAACTCAAGACGAATATTGCGTCCTTCGACGTAGCCGAGCTCCCTCAAAATCCTGCGGGTTCCTTCCGCCTGCGACGCAACGTGGACCGGGGCGAGACTTATGACGCGCGGTATTCTTGCCGGCTGTTGTGCTCTTGCGGCAAGCGGCCACATCACCGCTCCGCCCAGAAGACTTACGAACTGGCGTCGTCGCATGTGACCTCGCTGGTCGCTCTCTATCGCCGAACTATAGCAGGCTAAGGCTGTGCGGCGAACGGCATGTGACCACCAACTCGGCGATAGCCACGCCGGCAATCCAAGTGCCGACAGGTGAAATGTCGCGTTGGGTCAAACTCGGAAGTCTGAGTGCGCAAGTGGGAAGTCCGCTTTGCCCTCAGCAAGAGGCATCTTCAGCCAGACCTTTCAGGTCCGAAAAAGCGCGCCAATACCCGACATCATCCGCCGGTCAGGACAGGGAGGTGGGACCGCGGGGGCGGGTGTACCACGGATTATCTCCCACGCCGCAGAGCCCCTGCGTGCTATCGTTCTGGGTATCGAAAATATCGGCCTTAGCCCGGGACGGAGTTGCGATGAACCGGCGCGATTGCTCGGCGTTCTCGGCGGCGCGGCCATCGCGTGGTCGCTCGCCTTCCCTGATGCGAATGGGCAGGAATTGAGAAAGGTCTATCGAGTGGGCTTTCTAACATTGTCTCAACTCAAATAGGACATTCTGGACATGTCGACGCTCACCCCGCATGGCGCGTGCCTGCTGTGGAAGCCGGAATTGATCTGGCTGAATGCCGTTTCCGACGCCATGCTCGCCAGCGCCTTCTTTGCTACCGCGTTCGTCCTCGGGTTTTTCGTGTGGCGGCGCCGCGATGTTATGTTCCGCGGCGTATTCTGGACATTCGCCGTCTTTGCCGCAGTCTGCGGAGTGACCCGGCTGCTGTCGATCCTCACGTTGTGGGTGCCGGCCTACGGCATCGAGGCCTTTACCAAAGGCTTCCTGGCGCTGATATCGGTCGTGATCACGGCGGCACTGCTGCTAATGCTGCCGCGAATCCTGGTGCTGCCGACACGCAGGCAACTTCAGCAAGCCAATGCGGCGCTTGAGGAGGAAATCCGACAACGGCGCAAGGCCGAGGCCATGGTCAAACGCTTTCAGGAGATAGAGGCGAGCGAGGCCCAGGTCCGGCAAGCGCAGAAGATGGAAGCCATCGGCCAACTCACCGGTGGTGTCGCGCACGACTTCAACAACATTCTGACCGTGATCACCGGAACCATCGAAATCCTCGGCGAGGCGGTCAAGGATCGTCCGCATCTCGGCCAGATCACCGATATGATTAGCGCCGCCGCAGCGAGGGGGGCCGACCTGACGCGGCATCTGCTGGCCTTCGCCCGTCGACAACCGCTGCAGCCGCGCAACACCGACGTCAACGTCCTGGTCATCGATGCAGTACGCTTGCTACGACCGACCCTCAGCGAGCAGATCGAAATCGAATCGATGCTGGTGCACGATTCCGCGCCGGCCCTGATTGATCCCAGCCAGCTCTCGACTGCGATCCTGAACCTTGCACTGAATGCGCGTGACGCCATGCCGAACGGCGGCAAGCTGACGCTCGAAACCAAGAATGTCGTGCTCGACGAGAACTACGCCAGCATGAACAGCGAGGTTAATCCGGGCAACTACGTCATGATCGCGGTGAGCGACACAGGGGCGGGAATTCCCGGCAGCCTGCTCGACAAAGTGTTTGAACCATTCTTCACCACCAAGGAGGTCGGGAAGGGATCGGGGCTCGGTCTCAGCATGGTCTACGGCTTCGTCAAACAGTCGAACGGACATATCAAGATCTACAGCGAAGAGGGCCACGGCACCACCGTGAAGCTTTACCTTCCGCAGGCGGCAGGTATTACGGACGCGCTGGCCGCCGAGACCGGCATCCCGGGGGTCGAGCACGGCGACGAATCCATCCTGATTGTCGAGGACGACGCGCTGGTGCGCGAATACGTCGTGGCGCAGATCAGCCGTTTCGGATACCATACACAGGCCGCCGGCAATGGCGCCGAGGCGCTGGCAATCATTGATCATCCCGGACGCATCGATCTGTTGTTCACCGACGTGATAATTCCCGGGGGACTGAACGGCCGTCAGCTCGCGACCGAGGCGTTGAAACGCCGTCCTGGACTAAAGGTGCTTTATACGTCCGGTTACACCGAGAACGCCATCGTCCACCATGGCCGGCTCGATGCCGGCGTGCTGCTACTGCCGAAGCCTTACCTCAGCTCCGATCTCGCGCGGATGATTCGAACCGCGCTGGCATCGTGAATTCCCTGGGATGGGGAGGCGATCCTTTGATCCAGGGGGCGGCGTCGCGCGGCCAGCACCGGACCGGCATTGGCCGATGAGGTTGGCCGGCTTTGGCGCAATCACATCGCTCTGACCGTCGACCGGTGAGGCCCGGTTTACCCTATGAGCGGACTTCTCAGCAAAGACGGGTATAGCCACAACCGGATGTCATGGCCCTGTGGCACGAGGCGTGCAGTCTATGCAGTGCTGGGAATTTTAGTGTCCCAGTTCAGGAATAAGCGCCGCCGGGCGATACATTTTGATCCCGGCGGCGTGTCTTTTTGATACTGGCGCCGGCCAGGCCGCCAGCCACGGCCGTCGACCGCGCGAGATGGATGATCATCTCTGCGTTCGTAGCTTGCTGTGGTTAATGATGGGATATCTGAGGCTGCCGTTCCTTAGCCTCGTAGTATTCGGCCGAGAACTGAATTGACCATCGCGAGAAGAACGAACGCAACTTCTGCGTGGGCTTTTCCACGCCGAACCGTTCGGCGACATGCACCCCGCGCAGCCACCTTACCGCCGATGTGAAGCCGGCAGTGCGCTCGAGCCTCTCAACCGCCGCGATGCCGGCGGTCTCTGCCTGCCGATAGCGAAAACCGATCTTCTTGATCACATACAGGCGCCTGATGGTTTCATAGCTCTTGAACACGCGCTGCACGAACGGATGTTTCCTGGCCTGTGGCCAGGCTGCCGGGTACACCGGCAGCACCAGCAGCTTGCTCTTGGCGATGACAGTTGCCAGCGGATGCAAGAGCTGCATCCAGGCCGGCCAGGACGCGACCTTGGCAAACAATACCGCGTGCATCGCCGTTGCAGCCCCGAAGGAGATCGGCAGCCAAAGCACCGCGCCCACGAGCACGAGCAACGCGGTGTTCGGCGTCAGGTGCCGGCATTTTCGGAACACCCATGCCATACCGCTTTCAAAGGCAAGGTACACAGCATGTTCGAACGTCCGATAGCTGATCTTCCGCCGCAGCCACGACCAGTTCCGGCGGATCGATATACCCCACTGTCGACGTTTCGTCTCGGAAACGGGCAGGAAGTGCAACGCGCCGTTTATGACAGTAACGATGACATTGCCGAGAACCCTGACAGCGAAGAGCGGAAGCCAGACAACCTGCATTGCCAATGGGAAGGCGTAGTCGAGCAGCCGCATCAAGATCGAAAGAATGAAACGCAGGATCTTGTTTGCGGCGAGCGCGACAGAAACAATTGGTATGATGATCACATCGTCGAGTGCACCGGAGAAGCGGCTTTCCTCGTTCCATGCCGGGTTATGATCATGGGTCACGGTGCAACGGCTCCGGGCCGAAGACAGGGGATCGTGCCGGCTCAGACTAGCACACTGCAAGGGCCAGCGGGTGGCCTCAGATGCGGGTCCGGGTCGTGGGAGCGATGGCCCTATGCCCGCTAAGGGTCAAAAGCGCCGATAGCCGGTGGGATGAAGCGAGCATTTCATGCCCATCGACGATCTCTGGCACCGTCGTCGCCGGCGGCGTGTTGAGGCTGCGCTGGCGTATTACGGTGAAGTATCAAGGGTGCACTGGTCCGGCGATGATCTCTTGAGCCGAACTTTGAGTGCACCGTCGCTGCAATGTGGGCGCGCTCATTCCCTGCGGTCATGCTCCGTGCTGCCGACGGCATGATCCGAAGGGAATATGCTTTCGTAGATCGCACGGGCTTCCCGGATCAAGCGGGCTCGCTCGAGTTCGGATTTCGGAACAAAACGGATGACTTCGCCCACGGGGCTCTCCAGGGTTGGAAAAACATTCCTCCAACAGTTGGTTCGGATATTCATGGTTGTAAGATCCACTCCGATCACAAGAACTTATTTCTCGATGGATATTGCGCTGTGAAAATCCCCTCTCTTTTCGGGGTCACTGGGGGAAAACTGTGAGTGCAGGTTCCTTTCCGATGCAGGCGGCGCGAGGCCGCAGGGCCCCGGGGGGCCGATGGGTTCCGGTCACCGTGTTCTTACGGGTCGCAATTGGCAAACAGCTTGCGACGGGTGTGTCAGCTGTTCGGCATCCATGCACATTGTGTGCCGAACCAGGCCATAGGGAGCATGCAAATGAACATACAAGCTCGTTTTGAGACAGCACGCGAAAGCGCAATACGAGAGGTCGCAGCAATCAGCAAGATGCTGGCGGATCTTGTTCGCACCGTTCAACTGATCGAATTCGAAATCGCAGCCGAGGAAGAGCGCGCCCGGGTTTCCGACCAGTCCGACGTCAAGTATCCGATACTGGCGAGGACGCTGATCGAGCGGCGCGACAATCTTAAGGTGACCATTGCCGCCCTTGAACAGCGTCACACCGAGCGAGCGCTGCACGAGCAGATGGCACCCGCGGCTTAACGGCACCGCCGCCGAGAGGCGCGGCGGCGGCGTCGTCCGATACGAAACCGCGGGTCGTAACGAAGGGAAGGCATCACGCGCTAGGAACGCGAGAAAACGCGCAAGCACTCTGACGTCGCTTCCGCAAGCTGCTCGACCAACGCGCCGGCAGTCGTGTCGCTGGCGAGTGCTGCGGATTGACCGGCAAATAAAGCGGTAAGCTCCCTGTCTCCCGTGCCCCCGAGCGGCGCGGTGAGACTGAGCTGGCCGGGAAATGCCACCGGTTTCAGCTCCGAGGCCACGAGGTCGTCGATCAATCCGTTTTTCACATAGCGCGCCGGCCGGCCGGTGATCACGTCGGTGACGACAGTACAGGCGTCGGTGGGCTCGCGCAGCGCCGCGCGATGGGCATCGAGCACGTTGGCCTCTTCGCAGCGCAGGAAGGCCGTGCCCAACTGTACGGCGCTCGCGCCAAGGACAAAGCTAGCGGCCACCGTTCGCCCATCGGCCACGCCCCCGGCGGCAATGACGGGAACCCCCACCGCATCCACCACTTGCGGCAACAGCGCGAACAGGCCTGGCTGCATGCTGATGTCGACACCGGTGAAGGTGCCGCGATGTCCGCCGGCTTCGGTACCCTGCGCGATGATGGCGTCGACACCGCGCTGCTCAAGCATCCGTGCCTCAGCCACGGTCGTGGCGCTGGATATGATGAAAATTCCGGCGTCCTTGATGGCGTTGATGACCTCCTGATCAGGCAGGCCAAAATGGAAGCTCACCATCTGTGGCTTGGCCCGCATCAGCATCGAAAGGTGTTCGTGGCTCACTTCACCCGCCGCACCTTTCGGCTCGGGCACCGCTCCGAGACCCTTTGCGTCGAAGTGCGCCTGCAGACGCGTCCGCATCGGCTCGCTGACGTCAGGGGTAATCCTGGGCTCCGGCCAGAGCGGATAGTTGACGTTGAGGCTGCCGCCGCTCAGCTGTTGGAAGCCAGCGATCCGCCGCTCTGCTTCCTCGGCCGAAAACCCCCACATGCCCAGGCCGCCCAGACCACCGGCATTGCTGACCGCCGCGGCGAGTGCAGGGGTACTGAGCGAGCCCATCGGCGCCTGAAGGATCGGCCATTTGAGATTGAGCCTGTCGGTGAACGCGTTTTGGGACCACATCAATCGTTTTCCCATTCGTTATAACTGTCGTAAGTATTCTGTAATTGGCCGAAAGTCTCTCGCCATCCGATACGCGCCGGGTGCCATCGCCGCCGGCGGCACGCGCCGTTTCCTAATCAACGTACGCCTGGCACTCGATCTCGACCTTCATTCGTGGATCGACCAATCCCTTCACCTCGACGAGCGTGGAGGCCGGCAGATTTTCGCCGAAATAGGCGATGCGGCGCGGGTTGATTTTGGGCCGTTCCGTGATGTCGGTCATGAAAACCTGCACCTTGACGACATGCTCGGGCCCGGCGCCAGCCGCCTTCAGGCACTTGTCCATCACAGCGATGGCGATGTCGAATTGGGCAACAACGTCGGACGGTATGCTGCCGTCCTGCGCCTGGCCGACGACGCCAGCGACCCAGACGTGGGGGCCTGCACGGGTCACGTGGCAATAGTGGCTGACTGGCTTTGGAACGTCGGGAACGATGATGCGCTGGATTTTGGGCATGCCTGGCTCGCGAGTTGGGATCGACGCCCGGAGGTTAGCTGCAATTGGCCGGGCCGGCCAGCACTGCCGCTCCCCGTGGTTTGGTGGCTGTCGGCCCTAGTGCAGCAGCGGCCCGATATGCTTTGATGCGCCGGGCTGGAACTGAAACGCGTGGGTGGCCTCATGTACATAGTCATTCGAAAGTACACCAAGGTTCGCTCGGTTGCGGATGCTGCTCGCCGCGCCAAAAGCGGCATCGGTCAGATGCTCAGGGAATCGCACGGATTCAGATCTTATTATGTCCTCGATGGGGGCGACGGCGTCGGTGTCGCTGTCATGATGTTCGAGGACCGCGAAAGCGCCAGTGCGGCGAACGAAAAGGTGCTCGAGTTTGTTCAGGCAAGCCTGCATGACCTGAATCTTGGAGACCCCGAAATCATCGCCGGGGAGGTTTTGGTGAATATTGAATCTGATGCGTAGCTGTTCATAAAGCCTACCCATCCGCTGCGTGCGCAAGCAAGGCGTCGCCACGAAGCCGTGAGCGCGCAGCGCGAACCACGCTGTGCAATTCAACGAGGGCGGATGAAGCGAGTGTTTAGTGCCCGACGATCTCCGGCACCCGTGTTGCCGGCGGCGTGTTGAATTGCTTTAATTCTGTATAGAACCTGCAGGTGTAGTTGAATGTCGTGCAATTTTTATTTGCACCCAAGAAAAGATGCGATAGCGTTGATTGTTCGGTGTGGGTCTCCCAATGCCAAGTGCATTCGACTGGGGCAACAATATGCGCCTCGTTTAATTCGCCTTAGTAAGCCTTCGCGACTGGGACGCTTCCGATTGGAGATCGTGCGTTGATCGGCGAAATCGGAACTGCCAATGTCTCATGATCGAATCTGCCTTTCGTACTCGCCAGCAGGTCGGCGATCGTTGCAACTCGCCTCATTGAACGGTGATGAATGAGCAGCCTCTTGAGGGTAGCGATCATCGTCGCCTGCGTTTGTGTCCAAATCTTTGGGACGTCTGCGGCGCAGTCAGGCCAGTTTGCGAGACCATTGAGCGGAAAACAGGTAACTTTGCGCGGCCAAAAAGCCGAGGTGGCGATGATAGCTGACAGTTCGAAAGCAGAGTGTTCTGTCCGTGTCGGAAGATTCGTCGATCAGTTAGACAAGGTGCTCAGCACCCAGAATTCGGTGGATCCAGTACAAAAGCTATTCAAAGAGTACTTTCCTCTTGAGGGATGCGATCCGGACGAAGTTGTTAAACTCTGTCGACGGTCGCAGTACTTCAGCGGAATTACGACTGATCCAAATTCATTCGTAATTTCCTTCGACAGCCGAATTCGTAATCCGCATTCGGGAATCTACGTGCAATTTAGTCTTGATAGGCGCTCGGGAAACTCTGAATTGCCGTTCGTCAAGATAAAGATTTAGGGGCTGAGATGGCTGAGATTGGCGTTCTTCAGAACGTGTCGCTTGCGAACCGTAGCGCCAGCGATTTCCATATCGTGTAGGAAAACCGTCTGCATGAGACGCAACACCGAAACGACAGGTGCGGTCGGCCAATCCGCCGGCCGCGCGTCAACTAGTGCCCGCCGACAATCTCCGGCAGCCGCGTCGCCGGCGGAGTGTTGCGGCTGCGCTGGGTGCGGACGATGCCGTCGATGATGGTCATGCCGATGCCGGGCAGGTCGCCGAGCTGCACGCTGTGCAGCAGGCTCGTGCCGGGCGAATGCTGCGCCATGTCCATGATGACGAAGTCGGCGGAGCGGCCGACCTCGATCAGGCCGCAGTCGAGCGCGCGCATGCGCGCTGTGTTGCCGGTGGCGAGGCAGAAGGCGATTTCCGCCGGCAGTTCGCCGAGCGATGACAATAGCGACACCATGCGCAAGATGCCGAGCGGCTGCACGCCGGATCCGGCCGGCGCGTCGGTGCCGAGGATGACGCGGTGCAGGTCGCCCATCTCGCGCGCGGTGCGCAGCGTGAACAGCGCCGAGCGTTCGTTGCCGTTGTGAACCAGCTCCAGGCCGCGCTTGCAGCCCTCGCAGATGCAGCGGATCTGGTCGTCGGGTAGCGCCGTGTGGCCGCCATTGATGTGGCCGACCACATCGGTGTCGGCTTCCAGCACCACGTCCTTGTCGATCAGGCCGGAGCCTGGGATCGAAGGCCCGCCGGTGTGGATCGTGCTCTGGATGCCGTATTTGCGCGCCCATCCCACCATCTTGCGCGCGGTCGGGCCGTCCTTGACGCCGCCGAGGCCGACCTCGCCGAGCAGCTTGACGCCGGCCGCGGCGAGCTCCTTGAAATCGTCCTCGACCATTTCGTTTTCGATCACGGGCGCGCCGGCATGGATCTTCACGCCGC
The DNA here is from genome assembly GCF_018130085.1 of Bradyrhizobium sp. AUGA SZCCT0169. Classification (NCBI taxonomy): domain Bacteria; kingdom Pseudomonadati; phylum Pseudomonadota; class Alphaproteobacteria; order Hyphomicrobiales; family Nitrobacteraceae; genus Bradyrhizobium; species Bradyrhizobium sp. AUGA SZCCT0169. The sequence continues at coordinate 77,126 of NZ_JAFCMC010000027.1, forward strand.
CGGGCCGCAGCGTCCAGAACGCGCGCTGCGCGAAAATCGCCATCGCCTTGACGCCGACGACGTCGCGGGGACGGCCGGGCATGTGCACTTCGCCGGCGGATATCATCGTGGTGACGCCGCCATGCAGATAGCTGTCGATCCAGCCCATCTGGTTCTGCCGCGGCGTCCAGTCGCCGGCGACGGGATGCACGTGGCTGTCGATCAGCCCGGGAGCCACCGTGGTGCCGTTGGCGTTGACGACAGTCGTGGCGCCCTCGGTGTCGACGTCCTTGAGGCGGCCGATGGCGGTGATTTTGCCGTTCTCGGCCACGATGGTGTCGGCATCCAGGATCGGCCTTTCCAGCATCCCCGACAGCAGCAGCCCGATATTGCGGATCACCAGCTTGCTCGGGCCGGATGCCTGGGGTGCGTCGTGCGCCATCGGATTTTCCTTGTTGTTCAATGCCTTCGGGGCGTTGCCGGCCATCTTGCCCGCGGCTTGACGGCGGGATCAAGAAGGATTATTCATTCGTACACGAATGATCGTATACGAATGATTTTGCCGACGCAATCTGCCTCCAATCGGATCGAAAGATGAGCAATTTCAATCAGGAAAGCGTTCTCAGCGTCCATCATTGGACCGACACGCTGTTCAGCTTCACTACCACGCGCGATCCCTCGTTCCGTTTTCGCAACGGCGAGTTCACCATGATCGGGCTGAAGGTCGGCGAGAAGCCGCTGCTGCGCGCCTACAGCGTCGCCAGCGCCAATTATGAAGACCGGCTCGAATTCTTCTCGATCAAGGTGCCGGACGGGCCGCTGACTTCGCGCCTCCAGCATCTGAAGGAAGGCGATGAGATCATCGTCAGCCGCAAGGCCACCGGCACGCTGGTCATCGACAATCTGCAGGACGGCCGCAACCTGTATCTGATCGGCACCGGCACCGGGCTCGCCCCGTTCCTCAGCGTGATCAAGGATCCCGAGACCTATGAGCGGTTCGAGAAGGTGGTGCTGCTGCACGGCTGCCGCCGCGTCGCGGAACTGGCCTATGGCGAGATGATCACCAAGGAACTGCCGAACGACGAATTGATCGGCGAACTCGTGCGCAACCAGCTGATTTATTATCCGACGGTGACGCGCGATCCCTTCCACAACCGCGGCCGCATCACCGATCTAATCAATTCAGGAAAGCTGTTCGCAGATATCGGGCTCGCGTCGCTCGAGCCTGCGCATGACCGCGTCATGATCTGCGGCAGCCCGGCGCTGGTGGCGGATACGCGCACGCTGCTGGGGGCTAAGGGCTTCGTCGAAGGCAATCACGGCGAGCCGGCGCAGTTCGTGGTCGAGAAAGCGTTCGCGGAGCGGTAACTAAGGCCGCACCGCCGGCGCTTCCAGCGGCATGCCCTTGGCGCGCGACATCAGGTAAAGCTCCAGCTCGACTAGTTCAGGCGCGCCGTAATCATAGGCCTGCGCGCGGATGCCCGTCATGCAGGCGCGTAGCCGGCGCTGCAGCGATCCCAGCGATTGCCACTCCAGCCGGTAAAGCGGGTAACCCGTCGGGTGTCCTTGCGTGATCGCCGATCCCGCCAGGCGCTTTTCCCAATTCTCATCGTGGCAATTGGTGCAGCCGAGATTGAGCTGGCCCTGTCGCTGCATGAACAGTTCACGGCCCCTGGCGACGAACGGCGCTAGCTGCGGATCGTTGCCGGGCTCGATTGCAGCCCCGCGCGATTGCTGCGCGACAAAGGCGGTCAGCGCCAGCAATTCGCGGCTTTCGTAAGGAAGCGGCGTCGCCTGCTGTTGATTGGTGCGGCACAGATTGATGCGCTGCTCGAGATCGACGGGACGGCCGAGCGCCTTGTCGAAGGCGGGATAGTGCGCCGCGACACCCTTCATGCTGACGCGCGCGTCCTGATGGCAATCGGCGCAGGCCTTGTTTGCAACGCCCGTCTTGCGCGCCCACAATTTCTCGCCGTCGAGCACCCACAGCATGCCGGGATTTGTCGTATCGTCGTCCTGCATCGCCCTGGTGTCCGGCGCCATAAAGCTATAGCCGGAGCGGCGTTCTGCTTGCGGGATTTCAGCGCCGACGGCATCCACCGCGAGCAGGGCAGACAGGGCGATGAGGCCGGCAAATCTCATTCGACTGATATCGAGGCCGATGCGGTTTCGGAAAAGCCGTTATCGCCGATCCATTCGAACTCGAACTTGCCGCTCGCGGTCGCCGTGGTGAAGAAGGTGATGAACGGGTTGGCGGCGATCGCGGGAAACAGATCGGCGCGAAAAATCTCGGTGCCGTTATAGCGGCATGCAAAACTCGTGATGATGTCGCGCGGCACCACCTCGCCGGTGGCGGTGTGCCGATAGCCGGTTTCCATGATGTGCGACATCAGCGTCTTGATCTCGATGATGTCGCCGCGTTTGGCCTTGGCGGGAACGTTGATCAGCGCGGAGGTCATCAGATCACCTCATCGGTGCAGGCCGCCAGCGTCACCACGACGTCGACGCTGGCCGACCAGAACGAGCCGTCGGACAACCGCGCGATGGCGACGATCTTCTGGCTGTCGGCGAGGCGAATCCGCGTGGACACCTGCGCGCGGCCGGAATGCGGGCCGAGATGGAAATTGCCGATATTGGGCTGCGGGTTCTTCTCGTTGAAGATGTGGATGCTGCGGACGTGATCCTCCGGCGCCATCGGGCTTGCGACGTTGACGGTCAACGGCACGGTGTTGCCGTTCTCGACCAGCGGCGGCACGTCGAGCTTGACCTTGCCGGTGCGCACTTGCGCGCCATTGGTGACGCTACGAATCGCGGATGCGAGTTCGGCGGGTGTCGCTTCGCCCGGTCGCACCGTGACGATCGGGACGGCGCCGAGCACGGCCACGCCGCCGGCGAGGCCGAGGAATTGGCGACGTGTGGAATCCTTGTGTTGCATCGTCACTTCCTATTCGCGCAGTGTCACCAGATAAGCCACGATATCTTCGATCTGTTCCGCCGACAGGATCGGCTTGCCGCGCCACACCGGACCAACACGATGCAGGCCGTCCACGCGATAATAGGACGGCATGATCGTCGCTTCATTGAGGCGGCTCGCGTCCACTAGCCGCAGCCGTAGCTGGCCCTCCGACCAGCGGCTACCGGAACCGGCGAGGTTGGGCGCCAGATCGCCCTGAAATTTCTCTTCCGGAAACGGTCCGTTGTGACAGAGGATGCAAGTGCTTTGGCGGTTGAGCAGTGTCGTCCGTCCACGCGCGGGATCGCCGGGCGCGCCGGTCAGCGACATCGCAATGGCATCGCCGGTCACGGCATAGCCTCGCAGCTCTTGCGCGGCAGCGAGGGCGGGCAAAGCGAGCAGTGCGCCCGCAAGGATCGGACCCGACATGTAAAGCTTAGCCAAAGACTTCCGCCGTGATGGTCGCGAACCAGGATTGCGCATAGTCGGCCTCGCGCGCGCGGAAGTCGCGCGGCACATCCGCCGGGCTGACGCCGCCGGCGCCTTCGACGTCGGCGAACAGCCCGTTTTTCGGCTGGTAGACGCCGGCGACCGAGAAGCCGTAGCCGGGGGCCGCCAGGCTGTAGCAGGTATTGATCAGCTTCGGCGCCTCGGGCGCTCGGCCCGCGATCAGCGTGGCCACCGCGCTCGCGCAGGCCTTGGCCTGGGAATTCGCGGAGAACGCGGATTTCGGCATCGAGCCGGCAATACAGGCATCACCGATGACGTGGATGTTCGGCGCCGATTTGGATTCGAAAGTGACGGGATCGATCGCGCACCAGCCGGTATTGTCGGTCGCGCCTGCGATGGTGGCGATGCGGCCGGCGCGCTGCGGCGGAATCACGTTCGCCACCTGCGCGGTGTGGTTGCCGAAATCGGTAATCAGCGTGTTGGTCGCCGGGTCGACAGAGTTCACCTTGCCGCCCTGTGACAGCGACACCCATTCGATCATTCCCGGATAAAGTTCCTTCCAGGCGTTCTGGAAAAGCCGCTGCTTGGAGAAGGTGTCCTTGGCATCGAGGATGATCAGCTTCGAACGCGGCTTCTTGGTCTTCAGAAAATGCGCAATCAGACAGGCGCGTTCGTAAGGCCCCGGCGGGCAGCGGAACGGATTGGCGGGCGCGGCGATCACGACAAGGCCACCATCGTCCATGGCTTCGAGTTGCTTGCGCAGCAGCAGCGTCTGCTCACCGGCCTTCCAGGCATGCGGCATTTTTGCGGCGGCAGCTTCGTCGTAGCCGGGCAGCGCTTCGAAACGCAGATCGACGCCGGGAGACAGCACCAGCCGGTCGTAGGCCAGCGACGTGCCGTCGGCGAGCCCGACGGTCCGCGCCTTGGCATCGATCGCCGTTGCCGCCTGCGCCACCACGGTGACGCCGCCGGCGGCGATCTTGTCATAGCCGAATTGCTGTTCCTCGAGCGAACGCAGTCCCGCGATGACGTTGTTGCTGAACGGGCAGGCGGTGAAGGTCCGGTTCGGCTCGACCAGCGTGACCTGCAGTTTCGGCTCGATCTGTTTCAATGCGCGGGCGCAACTGGCGCCGCCGAAGCCGCCACCGATCACGACGACGCGCGCCGCGGCTTGTGCGAATGCGGGCAGCGGAAACGCCAGCGCCGTCACGGCGGCAGCACCGGCACCAACGAATTCCCGCCGGCTCATGCGATGGTTGATGCCCATGGCTTGCGGCCCCCTTACTTCTGTGCTGCGAGCCACGCCGCAATCGCGCGCAGCTCGTCGTCGGAGAAGCCTTTGGCGATGCGGGTCATCACCGTGCCGGGAAGCGAACCGTCGCGGAATCCCGTCATCGCGGTCATGATATCGCCGGCGTCACGGCCGTACAGCCGCGAAATCGGCGAGGCCGCCACGGCTCCTGCGGCGTGACAGCCGGAACAGGCCGCTGCACCAGGCGGAGGGATGGAAGCCGCCAGCAGCGGCGAACTCCACGCCACGGCCGTTGCAATTCCGATGGCAACGCAAAACGTTCTCATCCGCGGATACCCCCGAAGTTGGGGGCGGCGGCCGGTGAAGGCCGCCGCCCGCGTTGTCAAGCGAAGCTGATGTCCTGGTCCTTCAGCGGCACCGAGCGGATGCGTTTTCCCGTTGCCGCGAAATACGCATTGAGCACGGCGGGCGCCGCGACGCAGATCGTCGGTTCGCCGACGCCGCCCCAGAAGCCGCCGCTCGGCACGATGACCGACTCCACCTTCGGCATCTCCGCGATCCGCATCGAATTGTAGGTGTCGAAGTTGGACTGCTCGATGCGGCCGTCCTTGACGGTGCAATTGCCGTAGAACAGTGCGGACAGGCCATAAACGAACGAGCCTGCAATCTGGCGCTCGATCTGCGCCGGATTGACGACGTGGCCAGGGTCGGTGGAAGCGATGATACGGTGTACCTTGATCTTGTTGCCGTCCGTCACCGAGATTTCGGCAGCACCCGCGACGTAGCTGCCGTAGCCCATGTGCTGGCAGATGCCGCGGTAGACGCCCTTTGGCGGCGGCTTGTCCCAGCCGACTTTTTCCGCCACCGCATTCAGCACCGCGAGGTGCTTGGGATGCTTCGACATCAACTTACGCCGGAACTCGACCGGATCCTGGCCGACCGAATGCGCCAGCTCGTCGATGAAACACTCGAGATAGATCGCGTTCTGATTGACGTTGACGCCGCGCCAGAAGCCCGGCGGGACGTGGGGGTTGCGCATCGAGTGTTCGACCAGCAGGTTCGGAAAACTGTATCCGATCGCCCAATCGCCGGTGGGCGCGAGGCCCTGGAATGCCGCCGTGTCCATGCCGTTGACCAGTGCCGCCGGACGCACGGTGAACAGGATGGATTGGCCGGAGATCCGGACATGCAGCGCCGTCAGATTGTTGTCCTTGTCGAAGGCGCCGGTCAATTTGCATTGGGTGACCGGATGATAGGTGCCGTGCTGCATGTCGTCTTCGCGTGACCACAACAGTTTGATCGGCGTGCCCGGCATCTGCTTGGCGATGGAGACGGCCTGCCGGACATAGTCGGTCATGCCGCGACGGCCGAAGCCGCCGCCGAGGATCAGCTTGTGAACCTCGCATTTGTCGGCAGGCAGGCCGGAGGTTTCCATCACCGCGGCGAATGCCGCTTCGCCGTTCTGCGTTCCGGTCCAGACTTCGCACTTGTCGGGTGTGTAAAGCGCGGTGGCGTTCAACGGCTCCATCGCGGCGTGGTTCTGGTAGGGGTAGTTGTACACCGCCTCGAGCTTCTTGGCGGCGCCGGCGATGGCGGCTTTGGCATCGCCGTTCTGGTTGCCGATGAAAGCGGGCTGCGAATTGTCGAGGCCCTCGGCCAGCCATTTGGCGATCGATTCGCTCGACACCTTGGCGTTCTCGCCTTCATCCCAGACGATCGGCAACGCGTCGAGCGCGGTCTTGGCGTGCCACCAGGTGTCGGCGACGACGGCGACGGTAGAGTCGTTGACCCGCACCACCTTCTTGACGCCCTTCATGCCCATGACCTTGGCTTCGTCATAGCTCTTCAGCTTGCCGCCAAAGACCGGGCATTCCTTCAGCGCGGCGTTCAGCATTCCCGGCAGCTTGACGTCGATGCCATAGATCATCTTGCCGGTGGTCTTGTCGGCGGTATCGAGCCGCAACACGCTCTTACCGGCAATTTTCCAGTCCTTCGGATCCTTCAGCTTGACGTCGGCATCGGCGGGAGGCGACAGCCTGGCCGCGGCTTCCACCACCTTGCCGTAGGTCGTCGTCTTGCCGGACGGCGTGTGTGTAATGGTGCTGTTGGCGGCGGTGCATTCAGAAATCGGCACCTTCCACTCATTGGCTGCGGCCTGGACCAGCATCATGCGCGCGGTGGCGCCGCCCTTGCGGACGTAGTCCTGCGAGGTGCGGATGCCGCGGCTGCCGCCGGTCGAGAAATCGCCCCAGGCGCGCTTGCGTGCGACACTTTGACCCGGTGTCGGATATTCGGTGGTGACCTTCGACCAGTCGCATTCGAGTTCTTCCGCGACGAGCTGGGCGAGGCCGGTGAGCGTGCCCTGTCCCATCTCCGAACGGGCGATGCGGATCACGACGGTGTCGTCGGGGCGGATCACCACCCAGACGTTGACCTCAGGCGATCCATCGGCAGCGCGGACCACGGTGGGGCCACCGAAGGGGATGTCGAGACCGACTGCGAGGCCGGCGCCGGCAGCGGCGGTACCGATGACGAAGGCGCGGCGGCTGAGTGCAGGTGTGATGTGCTTGTTCATGACATCCCCTCAAGCGTTCGCGGCGGCGTGGATTGCCTCGCGCACCTGTTGGAAGGTGCCGCAGCGGCAAATATTGGTGATGGTCTCGTCGATGTCCTTGTCGGTCGGCTTCGGCTTTTCCTTTAGCAGGGCCGCTACCGCCATGATCATGCCGGTCTGGCAATAGCCGCATTGCGGCACGTCGTTCTTGATCCAGGCCTGCTGCACCTTGTGCAGTGCGCCATCGCTGGTGGCCAGACCTTCGATCGTGGTGATCTGCTTGCCGACGGCTTCGCTGACAGAGATGCCGCAGGAGCGCATCGCGACCCCGTCAATATGGATCGTGCAGGCGCCGCATTGTGCAATGCCGCAACCGTATTTGGTGCCGGTCAGTCCGACATTCTCCCGGATCGCCCACAGCAGCGGGGTATCGTCCTCGACGTCCACATTGATTGATTTTCCGTTGATAGTGAGGTTTGCCATCGCGTTTCCCCTGTTAGCTCAATTCATCAATTGAACCCGGCGCGGACAGTGGACCGCAATTTGGAACAGTTCAAATCAAGAAAATGCGTTTGCGATGCGGGAAGAAAATTGACCAGCCGGGGTTTGGTGGGCGCAGGGCGCCACATGGCCGTCATGTTCGCCAGGTGCGGCCAGGGTTTGCCTGTCTTATAGGCACAGTCCTTCAATCAATCTCGCGATGGAGCCACCGCCAGACGCAGGAAACTCATTACGCACCCGAGCGCGGCAAAGCCGGCGCCGAGTGTCAGTGCAAGCGTCGCGCCATCGTGGCCGCCGAGCGCAAAGCAGAGTGCGGCGAACGCAGCACCCAGCGTTTGTCCGGTGAGCCGTGCGGTCGCGACGATGCTGCTGGCGCTGCCGCTGCGATGCGACGGTGCGCTCGACATCAATGCACGCAAATTTGGAGTTTGAAAGAAACCGAAACCGATCCCGCACACCACCATGCGCCAGACGATGTTGGCGACGCCGGGATCCGCCGGCAGCGTCGCCAGCAACACCATCCCCGCGCATAGCAAGGCGAGGCCGATGCCCCCGAGAATGCCGACGGGATAGCGGTCGGACAGCCGGCCGCCGATCGGCGCCATGATCGCGACCACCAGCGGCCACGGCGTCATGAAGAAACCGGTCTCGACCTGGGTGCGCATCAGCACGTCTTCGAAATAGAACGGCAGCGAGACGAAAGCGATCCCCTGAACCGCAAAGGTACATACCGACGTCGCCGCCGATAGCGCAAACATCGGCCGCCGGAACAAATCGATCGGCAGCATCGGCGCCGGGTGATCCGCCTGCCGCCGCATCATGATCCAGCCGAGGATGATGGCGCCAACCAGTTCGGCCGTTACCAGCACCGGCGGTGCGCTGTGTGCCGCACTTCCGATCCCGATGATGAACAGGCCGAGGCAGCCCGTGGTCAGCGCCGCGCTCGCAAAATCGAATGCGTGCGTCGCACGTGGCGTCGGCGGCAGCGTCTTCAAGCCGATCCACACCGCGATCAGGCCGAACGGAATGTTGATCGCGAACAGCCACGGCCAGGGGCCAAGCGCTAGAATGCCGGATGCGATCGTCGGTCCAAGAGTGAAGGCGGTGCCGACCACCAGCGCGTTGTGACCAAAACCGCGGCCCAGCATGTGCGTCGGGTAAACATAACGAACCAGCGCCGCATTCACGGCCATGATGCCGCTGGCGCCGAGCCCCTGCAGCGCACGCGCCGCCACGAGACTGGGCAGCGACCACGCTAACGCGCAGCCGATCGAGGCAATCGTGAACAGCAACAGGCCGCCGATATAGATGCGCTGATGGCCGACGATTTCGCCAAGCGCGCCGAGCGGCAGCAGCGTCGCCACCAGCGCGATCTGATAGACATTGACGACCCAGACCACATCGGCCGGGCTGACATGAAGGTCGGCGGCGATGGCGGGCAGCGCGATGTTGGCAATCGCGGTATCGAGCGAGGCCAGCGCCAGCGCGGTGAAGATCGCCGCGACCGCCCAGCGCCGGAGTTCCGGCGGCAAGCCGTCGATACCGGGCGTGGCAGGCGGCTTGGCGGTCGCAACTTCTGACATCGAGATCGGGGTTCTCCACAGCCGGCGCGGGTAACGGCCTTAAGGGGCGTGTACTACGGACGCGAGGTGTTCCACAGGCACGCCGCTGCATGATGCGTATGCGAAGGCCGGCTTCCGCGGCATTTTGAGCGCCGACTTTGTGCTACTTCCCGCCCGCCGCCTGATCGACTAGGCTCGCGACGCATTGCGGGCGCAAGATCCGAAAACGGACGGTCGCAGGCCAAGGGGAAGCGCTTTGGACGGACAGGGGAACCGGCGCAGCGAGGTCATGCGTAGCGCCAGTGAGGGGATGCGTCGGCGCGTGTGGGCGAACCTGTGGGTTGTGCTCCTGCTGGCTATTCTCGGCTTTCTCGTCATCTATCCAATCCTGATGCTGCTGCTCGGTTCGCTCACCGACACCAACCCGGTGGTCGAGGGCATCAGCCTGCGCCATCTTTCGATCGCGAATTTTCTCGTGGTGCTGGCGAATCCTAATGTCGGGGAGGCGCTGGTCAACACGTTGATCGCCTGCGGCGGCGGCACCGCGATTGCGGTCGTGATCGGGTTGCTGTTCTCCTGGATCGTGGTTCGCACCAATACGCCGTTCAAGGGCTTTATCGCCGCCGCCAGCATCCTGCCGCTGTTTGCGCCGCCGCTGGTCGCAGGCGTGGCATGGGCGATCCTCGGTTCGCCCAAGACCGGCCTGATCAACACCATGTTCAAATGGATCGGTCTCGACTGGCGCGTCGATTTCTATTCGCTGTGGGGCCTGGTGTTCGTGTTCGGCATCTATTACGCGCCTTACGTCTACATGTTCACTTCCTCGGCGCTGCGTAACATGGACCCGAGCCTGGAGGAGGCCGCCGAGATTTCCGGCGCCAGCGCGTTCGCGACATTGTTCTCGGTGACTTTCCCGCTGATCATGCCGGCGATCATCTCAGGCATGCTGCTGTCGTTCATCGTGATGCTCGGCATCTACGGCATTCCGGCGGTGCTGGGGTCGTCGACCAATCTGGCGCTATTGACGACTTATATCTTCAAGCTCACCAACTGGTCGCCGCCGCTCTACAACACGGCCGCAGCGGTTGCGATCATCCTGATGGTCGTCACCGGCGCGCTGGTGTTTTTGCAAAACAGGGTGCTCAGCGGCCGCAGCTACACGACGGTGGCCGGCAAGGCGTTCCGCCCCCGCAGCCTCGATCTCGGGCGCTGGCGCTGGTTCACGTTCGCCATCGGTATCGTCTATCTGCTGATCGTGGTGGTGCTGCCGCTGCTCGCATTGATCGTGGCGGCGTTCCGCAAGTTCATGTTCATCCGCGACGTCAGTAGCCTGTTCGACATGCGCCAATACTCGATGGTGCATTTCAACAGCATCTTCGACAATCCGCTGACGCTGCGGTCGATCTACAACGCGGTCGAGGTCGGCGTGATCACGGCCGTGGTCGGCGGCGCGCTGGCGTTTGCGATCGGCTACACCATTCATCGCACGCAGCTGACGGGCCGGCGATGGATCGATCTGATCTCAACCGTGCCGGTCGCGATTCCCGGCCTCGTGGTCGGCGTCGCTTATTTATGGGCATGGATCGGCATACCCGGCGGGCTGTACGGCACGATCTGGATCCTGGCGCTGGCGTTCATCGCGCGCTTCATGCCGGACACCGTCAAGGCGTTGTCGACCTCGTTCATGCAAATCCATCGCGAGCTGGAAGAGGCCGCCTGGGTCTGCGGCAGGGGCATGTTCGCCACCATACGGACCATCGTGCTGCCGCTGGCGCGGCCCGGCGTGATCGCGTCGATGACGCTGTTGTTCGTGCTGGCGATCCGCGAACTCGGCTCGTCGCTGTTTCTCTACACCAGCAACACCATGGTGATGTCGGTGCTGCTGCTCGACTATTACGAGGGCGGAAATCTCGGCAAGACCGCCGCGTTCAGCCTGGTCCAAACGGTACTGCTCGGCGTTCTCATCGGCGGCGCCAACTGGCTGTCGCGCGAGGCGACGCAGAGCGGCGTTGCCCGCACCGGATAAAAAACTCGAGGGAGGATTGCTATGAATAGACGGATCTTCACCAAAATGGCGCTGGCTGGCGTCGCCGGTCTCGGCATCCTGTGGGGCGCACCATCGCAGGCGCAGGAGTTCGGTTCGCCCGAACTGATAGCGGCGGCGAAGAAGGAGGGGAAACTGGTGTTCTACACGGCGAATTTCGCCGAGGTCGAGCAGCAGGTGATCAAGGAGTTCCAGAAGCGCTATCCCGAGATCAAGGTCGAGATGGTGCGCGCGCCGGGCGGCCAGCTCATCACCCGCGTCAAGACCGAGGCCGCTGCCGGCAAGCTGATCGCCGACGTGGTCGATCATTCCGATCGCGCGCTGATGCAGCCTTTGGCCGACCTGTTCCAGGACTACGCGCCGCCGAATGCCGCGGATTACAATCCCGATTCCCTGATTTCTCCCAAACTGTGGCCGCGCGTGACCCTGGTCTGGTCGATCGCCTACAACACCGAACTCGTCAAGAATCCGCCTAAGTCGTGGATGGATCTGACCAAGGCGGAATACGCCAAGCAGACCGGGCAGGTGTTCGCCCGGTCCGGCGGCACCACCTGGACCCGCGTGATGTTCGAGCGCCAGGTGCTGGGCGAGGACTATTGGGCCAAGCAGGCGGCGACCCGTCCGATCCTTTATCCGTCGGGCGCGCCGATGTCGGACTCGCTGGTGCGCGGCGAAGTCGCGATGGGTCCGCTGCTCTACAATGCGATCTATCCGAAGCAGAAGGACGGCGCGCCGATCAAGATTTTCTTCCCGCCCGAAGGCGCCCCGGTCAATCCTTACGCCACGGGAATTCCAAAGACCGCCGCCAATCCCAACGCCGCGAAGCTGTTCCTGAACTGGTGCCTGTCGAAGGAGGGGCAAACCTTCATGATCAAGGAGCTCGGCAATCTGACCTCGCTCAAGGTGGCGCCGGTCTACCCCGAGGGTTTCGATCCCAAGGTGGTCAAGGTCTGGTTCCCGAAATTCGACGAATACGTCAAGCTGCACGAGCCATGGGTGGCGGAATGGGACAAGACCTACGGTCACCGGCAGTGAGCGATCTACGCATGACGCGGGCTTCTTCATGACGGCGACTCTTGAGGTAACCGACCTGCGCAAGCAGTTTGCGGTCGGCCGCCCGGCGATCGATGGCGTCAGCTTCGCCGTGCCGGCCGGCGAGATCGTAGTGCTGCTGGGACCGTCCGGCTGCGGCAAGACCACGACGCTGCGATGCGTGGCGGGGCTGGAACATCCAACCGACGGCGAAATCAGTATCGCCGGCCGGATCGTGTCGGCACCGGCCAGCGGCATCCTTGTGCCGCCGCGCCTGCGCGAGCTCGGCATGGTGTTTCAGTCCTATGCGGTGTGGCCGCATATGACGGTGCGGCAGAACGTGGTCTATCCGCTCAAGCATCGCAAGATTTCGCGCGCCGACGCCCGCCGCAAGGTCGATGAGGCGCTCGAACTGGTCGGCCTGTCGGAATATGCCGACCGCCCGGTGGTGGCGCTGTCCGGCGGCCAGATGCAGCGCGTCGCCCTGGCGCGCAGCATCGTCTACCGGCCGCAATTGCTGCTGCTTGACGAGCCGTTGTCGAATCTCGACGCCAAGCTGCGGTTACGTTTGCGCGACGATCTGCGCGTCATCCTCAAGCAGACCGGCATGACGGCGCTCTATGTCACCCATGACCAGGCCGAAGCCGTGGTGCTCGGCGACCGCATCGGCGTGATGCGCGACGGCAAATTGCTGCAGATGGATACGCCGGACGCGATCTATAACCGGCCGGCGGATCTGTTCGTCGCTAATTTCACCGGCGCCACCAACGAACTTCCGGGCACGCTGGTGTCGCGCAACGGCGAATTTGGCACGGTCGATTTCGGCGACGGTTGCCGCGGCGAGGTGGCGTTGCTGCATTCGCTGGGTCCGGACGAGAAGGTGCGCATCGCGCTGCGACCGGAGAACATCACGATCGGCCAGCACAACGGCGCCAACACCTTTCCCGCCCGCGTGCTCGACCGCCGTTATCAGGGCACGCAGACCGCCTATGGCATCGAACTGTTTGGCCGCCGGCTGGAAGTGGTCGAACTCGGCACCGCCGCCCGGCACCAGGTCGGCACCGAGACGCCGGTGTCGCTGCCGCGCGAAAGCTGCTGGGCCTATCGCGACACCGGGCCGGTGTCGTATGAATAGCGGCCCGTCATTGCGAGCGAAGCGAACCAATCCATTATCACCTCGCGTGCCGAAGGATGGACTCCTTCGCTTCGCTCGCAATGACGCGGATATACCTTACCCGCTCGGCCCCATCCCCAAACTCCCGTAAATCCGCCGCGCATACGCGCCAAACTCATCAGTGGTCTTGATCGGCAGATCGCGCGGAAACGGCAGCTCGATCGGGAAGTACTCCGCCATCCGCGCCGGGCCCGCGGTGAGCACCGCGCAATGCGAGGCGAGGAACACGGCTTCCTGGATGCTGTGGGTGACGAAGATGATGGTCTTGCCGCTCTCGCGCCAGATCCGCAGCATTTCCAGATTCATCTGTTCGCGCGTCAGCGCGTCCAGCGCACCGAATGGCTCGTCCATCAGGATCAGTTTGGGATCGTGGATGAAGGCGCGCGCGATCGCAGTGCGCTGCTGCATGCCGCCGGAGAGTTGCTGCGGATATTTGTCCTCGTAGCCGCCAAGGCCCACGAGATTGAGCAGATCGCGGGCGCGGGCGCGGGCGGCCTTCATCGGCAGCAGCCCGACGATTTCGGCCGGCAGCAGCACGTTGTCGAGAATAGTGCGCCACTTCAGCAGCAACGCCTGCTGGAATACCATGCCGATATCGCGCGCGGGGTCGAACGGCGTCTTGGTATTGCCAATCTTGATGGTGCCGCCGTCGGCCTCGTGCAACCCGGCCAGAATTTTCAGCACCGTGGTCTTGCCGCAGCCGGATGGTCCGACGAGCGAGACCAGCTCGCCCTCGCTGACGTCCATGGTGACGTCGGAGACAGCCAGAAACTCCGTGCCCTTCGACCGGTAAACCTTGCGGACGTTGCGCAGGCTGATAAAGGGCTCTTCCGCCGTCATGCCAGCCATTTCTGCAAGTTGTCGGCGACGAAGGCGTCGTCGGAAAGATCGGCGTGCTCGCGGCAGACCCGGTCGATCTCCTGCATCTGGCCAGGGCTCAGCCCCTCGGCCGGATCGAGGCACCATAGCCCCTGCATCAGTCCCTGCCGACGCAGGATTTCGTGACAGCCGGCGATGCAGCCATGGAAATTGTTGGCGACATCGAAGAAGGCGCTGTTGCAATCGGTCACTCGGGCATCAAGTGCCAATAGGTCCGCCGGCACGGTGTCCTTGTAGCGCGCCGCCTTGCACACCTCGAACTGCTTGATCGCGGCCGCCGTCCACACCGACCAATGGCCGAGCAGGCCGCCCTTGAAGTAGGTGCGGGTGGTGACGCCGTTGTCACGCAGATCGAACGGCAGCATCAGGTCGAGCAGGATATGGTCGTCATTGCCGGTATAGAGCGCAACGCGGTCGAGTGCGCCGGCGGCGGCGACGCCGCGCAGCACGTCGAGGGTGCGGTAGCGGTTGAACGGCGCGATCTTGATCGCGATGACGTTGTCGATCGCTGCAAAGCGCCGCCAGAAGTTTGCCGTGAGAATGACGCCGCCGACCGCGGGCTGCAGGTAGAATCCGACCAGCGGAATCTCGCGCGCCACCGCCTCGCAATGTGCGATGATCTCGTCTTCTGAGGCCGATTTCATCGCGGCAAGGCTGAGCAGGCCGGCATGGTAGCCGATGCCGCGCGCAATCTGTGCTTCCGCAACGGCTTGCTGCGTCGGACCGGCGAGGCCCGCGACCATTGCCAGCGGCCGCTTGGTCCAGTCGGCCGTGGTCTGCGCCGCCAGCTCCAGCACGGGCTTGTAGAGTCCGACATCGCGGATCGCGAACTGCGTGGTATGCACGCCCACCGCAAGGCCACCGGCGCCGGCATCGATATAGTAGCGCGACAGCGCGCGCTGGTGCTTGGTGTCGAGCGTGCGGTTGGCATCGAGCGCCAGCGGATGCGCGGGGATCACCGTGCCGTCGGCGATCAGTTGTCGTACCTCGGATTTGATTTCGCTGTGGTGCATGAAAATCCTTATCCAAATTCCGGGCCGGCGACCGCGAACGGCAATTCCCCGGCCAGCATGGTGGCGCGGCCGAACCGCATGCGCTGGAACGGCCGCTCGATGGTCCAGCCGTTGTGGGTGAGGCCGCGCAGGAAATCTTCCTGCGAATGCACGGCGTCAAGCAGCCACGGGCCTTGCTCTGACCGTACGATGGCATCGACCAGCGTCAGCGCGCTTTCGCCAGCGTCGGCAAAGACAGGGCCGACATGGCGGGCAGCGCGGCCGTCCCGGACCAGCGCAACGGCGTTGCCTGATGATACCATGCGGGAACCGGCGCGGCCGCCGAACTCGGTCAGGAGAGCGCGGCGGTCAAACCCCATGGCGCTGACATCGCGCGCGATGAAATCGGCGACGCTGCAATTCGATAGCGATTGCGCGGCGCTCACGCCTTTCGGGGCTTCCAGCCGCTGCCGCCGCAATTGCAGCGTCGGTGTGAAGCCGAGCGGGCCATAGACGTTGGCTCCATCGGGCGTCGCGTCGAGCCAGGTGGTGAGGCCGCGCTTTGTCGCTATCTTGAGGCAGGCGTCGACCAGCCGGGTCGCGACACCGCGGCGGCGCCAACTCGCGGTCACCAGCACCATGCTGATCCAGGCGTTTGCGGCGGAGTAGGGCAATAGCGCCGCGGTCGCGACCAGTTGCTTGCCGTCACGCACCCCGAACACGGTTCCCTTGCTCAGGAAAAACCGCCAGTCGGCCTCGTTCTGGTTCCAGTGCGCTTCGGTCGACAACAGCAATCCAGCCGGCGCATCGCCGACGCCGAGTTCGACGAGCTCGATGTGCTCAGTACCGGCCATCGCGCACCTCATATTTGGTGGGCTTGCCGAGGCTCGGCATCGACCGCGACACCCAGTCGGCGGTCCAGCGGATCAACTGATCGGTATCGACAACAGGCAGGCCGAACAAGCTTACGGCTTGCGACGTATTGGTCAGCCACGCCGTCGGCTCTTCCTTGCCGATGATGACAGGCGCGATTCCAAACCGTTGGCCGAATCTGGCGGCGAGATCGCGCACCGCGAGAATTTCGTGGCCGCTGACATTGATCGGCGAGGTCGGCGTGTCGCAATGTGCGAGGCAGCGCAGCGCCTGCGAGGACGCATCGCCCTGCCAGATGAAATTGACATGGCCGAGGCTGACGTCGATCGGCTTGCCCCGCAAGACCTTGCTCGCGATGTCGTGCAGCACGCCGTAGCGCATGTCGATCGCGTAGTTCAGCCGGAAAAGCCGGCCCGGCGTGGAATGCTTGCGCGAGAAATACTCGAACATGCGCTCGCGCCCGACACAGGATTGCGCGTATTCGCCGGGCGGATTGGGTGCAAGGTCCTCGTCGGCGCCCTTGCCGTTCACGGGCACGAAGGGATAGACGCAGCCGGTCGAGAACGCCACGATCCGCGAACCGGCAAAGGCCTGAGCCACCAGTGCCGGGACGTGCGAATTCATCGCCCAGGTCAGCGACAGATCGCCCTCGGCGCCGAACTTGCGGCCAGCCATGAAGATGATGTTTTGAATTCTCGGCAGCGCCTTGATCGCGGCTTCGTCGAGCAGGTCGCAATTGATGGTCTCGACGCCACGGGCCTGCAGCCAGTCCTTGACGTCAGGCTCGCTGAAGCGTGCGACGCCGATAACCCGGCGGTCAGGTGCGGCGGCCTTAGCAAGCCCCGCCAGCGTCGGCCCCATCTTGCCGGCAACGCCCAGGATCATGATGTCACCATCGACCTTGCGCAGGTCGTCGATCAGCGCCTGGCTCGGCAGGCACAGCAGTTCATCGAGGGCGGCGATATCCGGGATCGTCTCCGGCAATTGGTCGCGTGTCAGCAGCATGCCTGTTCCCTTGTATTATTGCAGCCTGACGTCACGGACCACGAACAGCCGCTCGAGGCCGAGCACCAGGCCGTACAACGCCACGCCGAGCAGGGTCAGAAGAATGACGGCCATCACCATCGCCGGCGTATCGAGCGAGGCCTGCACCTGGATCATGAGATAGCCGAGCCCGCGCTCGGAGGCGATGAACTCGCCGACGATGGCGCCCGCGACCGCCAGAATGGCGCCGACCTTCATGCCTGAGAATACGTAAGGCAGCGCGCCCGGCAGCTGGATCTTCCGGAACAGCGTCCAGCGCGAGCCGCGCAGCGATTTCACCAGGTCCAGCAGATCAGGCTCGACCTCGCTCAGCCCCCGCGCGGTCGTCAGCAGGATCGGGAAGAAGCAGATCGAGAACGCGATCAGGATGTTCGGAAAGATGCCGTAGGAGAACCAGACGATGAACAGCGGTCCCAGCGCCACTTTCGGAATCATGTTCAGCGTGACGAACAGCGGCAGCAGCAGCAGGCTGATCAGCGGCGACCAGGTGAACATGACCGCCAGCATGACGCCGACCAGCGCGCCGAGGCAGAAGCCGCCGAGGATTTCGGCGCCCGTCACCCAGAGGTTCGAGAGCCAGGCGTACTTGGCCGACGTCAGGGTCGAGAGCGCGGCCAGCGGCGAGGGCAGGATGAATTTCGGCACCTGGAAGGCGTCGACCAGCACCTGCCAGAGCACGATCACGGCAAGATGCGCGATCAGGATGATCGCCACCGTCCTCGCCGATCGCCCTGCATCGCCAGACACCGCGTACTCCTTGTTGAGGCGCGTCCGGTTCCCGGGCGCGCGGTGGCAGTCTATCGCGGGGCGTCCCAGGTTTCAACCAGTTGGTTGATTAGGGAAGCTCTCCGCTGTCGTCCGGCCTTGCGCCGGGACCCATATGTGGACGGCCCCCGTGCCACAAGAGTTTTTTGACGGTCTGATCGGATCGCTTGCATCCATATG